>NZ_JBSFET010000228.1:0-3171 GCF_053594575.1 Streptomyces sp. NPDC001880 | reverse complement strand
GACCGGGTACCGTTGCCCCTTGTACGACGGCGGCGTACTGCCCACGGACAACCCCCTCCACCGTGATCAACCCGAAGATCATCCCACCCCGTCAGCCAACGTGACAGCGCCTGCTCGACTGCTCCCGCAGACTGAACCTCGCCCTGAACACCGTCAAGCGCTACGCCCGCATCCCCGAACCGCCCGCGGATCGCATCGCCCCCGCTACCGGCCCACCCTGGTCGACCCCTACCGCGACCACCTGCGCCGGCGCCGGTCAGACAACCCGGCTGTTCCCGTCACGCACCTCCTGCAAGAGATCAGGGAACTGGGCTATACCGGCAGCGTCAACCTGCTGGTCCGCTACCTCAATCAGGGCCGCGCCGAAGGCGACCGCCCTGTGACGACCCCCCGCCGCCTCGCCCGGCTCCTGCTCACCCACCCCGAGCACCTGTGGACCAGAGACACCGACCTGCTCGGCCTCCTCACCACAGCGTGCCCGGAGATGACCGCACTCGCCCGGCTCACCGGCGAGTTCGCCGCGCTCCTGGCCCCGGCCCAGGCCAACGACGACAAGCTCACCCAGTGGATCGCCACGGTCCGCACCGCCGGCCTGCCCCACCTGCACAGCTTCTGCAACGGCCTCGAACTCGACCGCGCCGCCGTGAACGCCGGCCTCACCCTGCCCCACCACAACGGCCGGACAGAAGGCGTCAATACCCGAACCAAGAAAATCATGCGGCAGATGCACGGTCGAGCAGGATTCGACCTCCTCCGTCACCGCATCCTCCTGCAATAAGGAGAACACACCGTCACCACCGACTACGGAACAGAGCCGTCAACGGCTCTGTCGCACATTCGGTGGTAACTGAACGTCATCGTCGAAGTGCCCTGCCCCCGGTGGCCATGGTCCACCTCCCGCGCCGCGTCCCGGCCGTGATCCACGGCTCCTGGATCCCGGACACCGTCCAGTAGCGGTTCCCTCGCCCGTGGCGGCGTCAGTGGTCGGCGCACCCGGCGGTAGGCGGCCGTCGATGCGTTCCAGGTTCGTTTTCGACGGGCGGCACTGTTCGCCACGTCGCTGCAGGCGGCCCGCCCCCCGTACAACTCAAGGATCAACCAAGGCTGTTGTGTCATTCCCAGGGTGGAGGGGAGGTGCAGCCCGGCGGGGGATCCGCATGCGTGACCGGTTCCTGAAGGATCTTTCCTGTCCGAACATACGACCGGAAGGATCGATATCGTGCGCAGACGACGTCTCGCGCCCCTGTTGGCCGTGAGTGTCACGGCCGCGCTGGCTCCCGCGCTCGCCACCTCGACGGCCACCGCCGCCACGGCCGCCACCACGTCGACCGCCTCCTCGTCCGCCGCCACGGGCGCGCTGGACCGGTATGTGAAGCAGAAGCCGCAGTGGGAGCGGTGCGATGCCGACGCTCCGGCGGAGTTCGAGTGCGCCACGATCAAGGTCCCGCTGGACTACCGGGTTCCCGGGGGCAAGCGGATCGACTTAGCCATATCCCGGATCAAGAGCACCGCGCCGGACAAGCGGCACGGTGTCCTGTTCTCCAACCCCGGCGGCCCGGGGGGAGAGGGGCTCTACATGCCGCTGGAGATGCAGGAGGGGCTCCCCGAGTCCGTACAGCAGAAGTACGACCTCATCGGCTTCGACCCGCGCGGTGTGGGACGGAGCAGCCCGGTCTCCTGCGATCTGGAGCCGGAGGAGGAGAACTGGCTGCGGCCGTACAAGGAGGAGATGTTCGACAAGGACGTCGCCTGGGCGCGCGAGGTCGCGGACAAGTGCAGGGAGAAGGCGGGCGACACGCTCCCGCACATCACCACGCGCAACACCGCGCGCGACATGGATCTGCTCCGGGCGGTCCTCGGTGAGAAGAAGATCTCGTACGTGGGCTACTCGTACGGCACCTACCTGGGCGCCGTCTACACCCAGCTCTTCCCTGGCCTGGCCGACCGGTTCGTGCTGGACAGCGCGGTCGATCCGGCGCGCGCCTGGCGAGGGATGATCCAGTGGTGGGCGGAAGGCGCCGAGCCCGCGTTCGACCGGTGGACCGAGTGGGCCGCCGCGCGTTCGGAGAAGTACGGCCTCGGTGACACCCCGAAGGAGGTCGACCGGACCTTCTGGGACCTGGTCGCGCAGGCCGACGAGGAGCCCATCGAGGTAGACGGGCAGCCGACCACCGGTGACGACATCCGAAGCGGTATACGCGGGGCGGTCTTCAGCCCGGAGTACGCCACCGAGGGAGTCGTGGAGCTGAAGAAGGCCGCGGCCGGCGAGCCCGCCTCCGCGAAGAAGCTCGCGGCGTTCACCGGATCCGGGCAGGCCGGAACTGCGGGCGCCGCCGGTGCCGCCGAGGTGCCGTCCGACAACATGACGGCGAGCTTCTGGGCCGTGGTGTGCGGCGACAACTCGGCCGCGTGGTCCCGCGATCCTGAGAGCTACCGGCAGGACGCCATCGAGGACAAGGGCCGCTACCCGCTCTTCGGTGACTTCGCGTCGAGCATCAAGCCCTGTGCGTTCTGGGACAAGTCCGTGGAACCGGCGACCAGGGTGAAGAACAAGGTCGGCTCCCTGGTCGTCCAGAACGAGTGGGACTCGCAGACCCCGCTGCCCAGCGGTCAGGCCCTGCACGCCACCCTGAAGGGCTCGAAAATGGTCACCGTCCTCGGCGGCGAGGGCCATGGCGTCTACCCGAACGGCAACGCGTGCACGGACGGAACGGTCACCGGCTACCTGCTCAACGGCAAGCTCCCGGCGAAGGACGTGACCTGCGAGGCGACCGCCGACTCGAACGCGGAGGGTCGGAAGAACCAGAAGCGGGACGTGCTCCCCGGGTCTCCGCTCCCGGAACGTGCCCCGGAACGTTTCTGAGCCCGGTCGCATGGCCCATTGCCACATGACGGCACTGTCACGTTGGCGGGCGGCGTGGGAGGATCCTCGAAGTTGATCACGCTGGAGGGGGATCGTCCGTGGTGAGCGCGTTGCCTTCGTATAAGGGGCACCGGTACCCGGTCGAGGTCATCTCCCACTGCGTGTGGCTGTACTTCCGCTTTCCGCTCAGCTTCCGTGAGGTGGAGGAGCTGATGCTCCGGCGCGGTGTCACCGTCTCGTACGAGACGGTGACCCGGTGGTGTGTGAAGTTCGGGCAGGCCTACGCCGACGGGCTGCGCCGCCGACGG
>NZ_JBSFET010000227.1:0-3182 GCF_053594575.1 Streptomyces sp. NPDC001880 | reverse complement strand
CTGGTCACGCTTCCGCAGACGCAGCCAGGCCAGAGCCCGCCGCTCCCACTACAAACGCAGGGGCCAGAACCCTCAGATGCGGTTGCAGTACTAGGGGGCCTGCCAGGCCGGGCCGGTGGGGCGGGCTTCGGGACGGGTGATGCCGCCGGACGTGCAGTCGATCAGGTCGGCACCGTCGGCGGCGAGCAGGGGCGCGAGGCGGGTGGTGTCCTTCAGGGTCCAGCCGCCGTGGATGAAGTCCATGGCGGACAGGCGTACGGCGAGAGGGAGGTTGTCGGGCCATGCGGCCCGCACGGCGCGGATGGTACGGCGCAGGAGGAGGGTGCGTGCGGTGAAGTCCCCGCCGTAGTGGTCGGTGCGCCGGTTGGCGAGGGGGGAGAGGAAGGAGTGGAGGAGCTGGCCGTGTCCGGCGTGGAGCTCTAGCTAGAAGGCGGAACCCGGCGGTGGCGGCCCGCTCGGCGGCGGCCGAGAACTGGGTGACGGCCGTGTCGATCTCGTCGTCTGTCATCTCCTTCGGAGGGCGGTAGCCGTCCGAAGGAGATCGGGGACGGACCGAGGGGCATCCAGCCGCCGTCGGCCGGAGTGAGCGGGAGGTCCGCGCCTGCGCCCCAGGGGCGGGAGCGGGACGCCTTGCGTCCGGCGTGGGAGAGCTGAAGGCCCGGTACCGAGCCCTGCTCGGCGATGACATCGGCAATGACTGCGAGGGCCTTGGCCTGGTCGTCGTTCCACAGCCTGAGGTCCTGAGGAGTGGCGCTTACTTCGGGGCCGACGCCGGTCGGCTCCGGCAGCGGGGCCAGTACGGGCAGATGCTGGGCGAGCAGGGTCTCGACGGCGGCCAGTCGTTCGTTCTTGGTGGCCACCGTGTGCGGCAGGCGTCGCAGATGGTCGGTCACCAGGAAGGCCGCGACCGGGGTGGGGCGGCGGTTGTGCCCGGCGCCGGTCACCGCGAGGGTCCGCAGCCTCGTATCGGGCACCCGGGCCAGGGCCCGGTGTTTGGGCTGGGCCAGGACCTGGGCCCGCTCCCGCACCTCGCGGTCGCGGGCACTCAGCAGCCCGGCCTTCCCGCCAGTCACCATTTTCCAGGTGTCGCCAGTTGGAGCTGGGTGGCGTACGCGGGCGAGGCCGAGGTCGTCATGGGGCGGGGCGAGAACCTGGTGCAGCTGTGTCAGGCCTATTCGCTGAAGTCCTACATGCCGCGGTCGTTGAGGAAGATTCCTCCTGTTTCGAAGGCGATGCGTACGACGTCGACACCCTCAGCCGCGTGGTCGACGCGGGGCATGGCTTTGATGTCCTCGACCTCGCGGGCTTGTTCAGCGTTGAGCACGCCCTGCTGTTCGGCCATCGCCAGGATGACATCGGCTGTCATCTCGATCACCTTGCTGATCTTTTCGGCGGTGGTGACCTCTGGCCCCGTGAACGGGTCGTCCAGCAGAAACTCGTCCGTGCGGATGCTGTGTTCCAGGCTGAACTCCGCAAGCGTCAGAGGCCGGCCGTACTCCTCCTGCAGCCAGGCTGCGCCTTCCTCACCGAACTCGTCGATCAGGACGTCGTCGGGGCAGACCTGTCCGTAGCTGGGGTGCTTCGGTCGCGGCTTGCTCAAGGGGGCTGCAAGGCGACGGCGAAGATCCTTACGCAGATCCCGGGGCCGTGCTGTGCGGCGCTTCCGTGGCTTCGGCATGTTACTTGCCTATCAGATGCAGGCGATGTCCCAAGCTTTTTCGTTCTCGTAGTCGTTCCACCGCACTATCCCTCTCCGATCAGAGCACTACGGGTGTGGTTTACGGGATGAACGTCGAGCCTGATCCCCGGATCCTGCGCGAGCACGGGTTCGTACACAGGGTGCGCTGCGTCTCCGACGGCGCCCACCGGCGGACGCAGATCGGCACGCAAGGCATAGACGGCACCACGGACTGGTGCGATCTCACTGCTGACCACGTGGGGTTGACCGCGCACGGCCTGAGCACCGGAGCCTCCTCGGAGATCCGCCGTCGGCGCACACAGACGGTACCGATCGGCGCCCGGGCCCGCAGGCAGTCCGCGCGGGACAGCACAGCTCCACGTCCTGCCGCCGCTGAACCGGCGCAGGAGGTCAACCGCGACAAACTGGTCGCCAATCTGCGCACCGCTCTCGCAGAGAAAGCCAGCGTCACACGAATCCAGCAGCACCTGGACCGGCTGGAGAGCGCCGTCCACAGCAGCGCCACTTTCGAGGAAACCGAGCTGATGCGGCGTGCTCATGAAGTTCTGATGCTCCTGCGCCGCGGTGTCGGAGCGGCCCCGCCTGCCCCGGCGCCCCGGAAACGGAAGACCATCAAGAAGAAAAATTCGGCGGCAGTGTTGCCGCTCGTACGGCCGCGAGCCACCAGGCCCTCCCGCTCTTCCCTCGTCCCGGAGCAGAACTCCCAGGCAGAGCTGAAGGATCAGCAGTACCGACAGCGGCAGGACATTTCCGCAGCGGTGCGTGAGGTGCGCGGTATTCTACGCAGGTTCTCCGATCGGCAGACGGCCACCATCGAGAACTCTGAGGTCCGGAACAATCTCAGCGCCGCCCTGGAGCTCGCTCAGGAGAAGCTTTCGGTTGCCGAACGTCGCAGTGCGAAGGCGCTGCTCGCTCGTCTGGGCACGCCGGGTCTGCAGTCGTCTGGCGGGGCCGATGGGTTGAGCCCGCAGGCCCTGCGCGCTGCGGCCGTCGCGGTCCGCGGAGCGTTGAAGAAGGCGGCGCGGGAGCAGCGCACGACGAGCTGGGCTCGGCTGAAACGTCAGCTCGGCTCGGCACTGCCGTCGATGACTGCCGCCGAGCGCGTCCAGGTCCTCACTCTGGTCGACCAGGGCGCCGCGGCGGGTGACCAGCCTCTGCTGTCCGCGCTTGTGGCCGCAGGCGATCCCGCCATGGCGCAGGCTTTTCAGCAAGTGGCCCTTCACCTTGGTCTGGCCGTCCCTGAGGATGCCGAAGGCATCTCCGACGTCATCGCAGCCGACACCGAGCACGCTCACCGGCATTGTCACGTTGGCTGACCGGCCTGAGATGATCTCGTGGTTGATCGTGCCGGGAGGGGTTCGCTCGTGTCGTGCGCGCCGCCGTCGTACAAGGGGCACCGATACCCGGTAGAGATCATCTCCCACTGCGTGTGGCTGTACTTCCGCTTCCCGCTCAGCTTCCGGGAGGTCGAGGAGCTGATGCT
>NZ_JBSFET010000226.1:0-3216 GCF_053594575.1 Streptomyces sp. NPDC001880 | reverse complement strand
GCACATGACGAAGAAGACGCGAGTCCGCGTCGCGCGGATCGCCGCCGGACTCGCCGCCGCCGGTCTCGTTGCCACCGGACTCGCCGCCGCCGGTCTCATTGCCGCCGGACTCGCCGCCGCCGGTCTCGTTACCACCGGACTCGCCGCCGCCGGTCTCATTGCCGCCGGACTCGCCGCCGCCGGACTCACCGCCGCCGGTCTCATTGCCACCGGACTCGCCGCCGCCGGACTCGCCGCCGCCGGTCTCATTGCAGCGCGGGTCGATCGGGCTGCACTCGTCGTCGCCGTCCCCGTTGCCGCTCGCAACCTCCGCGTTGGCCGACAGCCCGGCAACGTTGACATCGACGCCGACGGCCGATGCCACACCGGCGGCGGTGAGCGAGGCGCCTGCGGCGATGACCGCACCTGCGGCGATCCGCGCGACGCGGACTCGCGTCTTCTTCGTCATGTGCTGCTACCCCCAGTAGCTGTTCTCGTCAGTGGAGCAGCCATATGCGGGCCCCGGTTCTCCGGAGTTCGCTCCGAACGGCGCCACACAGAGCCGTGGTCATGCCGCCCGCCCCCGTTCACACCCGTCCCAGACATACGCATGCTGCCCTAGCACCCTGTCCACAGATAAGGACTACGTCAAGGCCGTTCCGTGCAATATTCACTGGTTTGTTCGCAGTTGACCTTCATTCGGAATCACGACTGTGACGCACTCGCCACAGCACCCGCGCAACCAGGAGTCCCAACTCCCCTCCGGGGGCGCGCCCGTGGCCCCGAGCCGCACGACGAAAACGGCGGTGCCGGAGACCCCGTGGGGTTCCGGCACCGCCGTGACACGTCCGGGAACGGGCCGCCGGGCCCGCTCGGCTACTTCTCCCGCTGCTTGCGCCAGCGGATACCCGCCTCCAGGAAGCCGTCGATCTCGCCGTTGAAGACCGCTTCCGGGTTGCCCATCTCGAACTCCGTACGGAGGTCCTTGACCATCTGGTACGGATGCAGGACGTACGACCGCATCTGGTTGCCCCAGGAGTTGCCGCCGTCGCCCTTGAGGGCGTCCATCTTGGCCTGCTCCTCCTGGCGGCGGCGCTCAAGGAGCTTCGCCTGGAGGACGTTCATCGCGGATGCCTTGTTCTGGATCTGCGAGCGCTCGTTCTGGCAGGAGACGACGATGCCGGTCGGGATGTGGGTCAGACGGACCGCGGAGTCCGTGGTGTTGACGCCCTGGCCGCCGGGGCCCGAGGAGCGGTACACGTCCACGCGCAGTTCGGACTCGTCGATCTCGATGTGGTCGGTCTGCTCGACCACCGGCAGCACCTCGACGCCCGCGAAGGACGTCTGGCGGCGGCCCTGGTTGTCGAAGGGCGAGATCCGGACGAGCCGGTGGGTGCCCTGTTCGACGGAGAGTGTGCCGTAGGCGTACGGCACCTGGACGGCGAAGGTGGTCGACTTGATGCCGGCCTCTTCCGCGTACGACGTCTCGTAGACCTCGGTCTTGTAGCCGTGCCGCTCGGCCCAGCGGATGTACATGCGCTGAAGCTTCTCGGCGAAGTCGGCGGCGTCCACGCCACCGGCCTCGGCGCGGATGTTGACCAGGGCCTCGCGGGCGTCGTACTCGCCGGACAGGAGAGTACGGACCTCCATCTCGTCCAGCGCCTTGCGGACGGACTCCAGCTCGGACTCCGCCTCGGCCAGGGCGTCGGCGTCGTCCTCGGCCTCGGCGAGCTCGAAGAGGACTTCGAGATCGTCGATCCGGCCGCGGAGTGCCTCGGTCTTGCGGACCTCGGCCTGGAGGTGCGAAAGCTTGCTGGTGATCTTCTGCGCCGCCTCGGGGTCGTCCCAGAGGGAAGGCGCGGCCGCCTGCTCCTCGAGCGCGGCGATGTCCGCCCTCAGCGCATCCAGGTCCAGGACGGCCTCGATCGACCCCATGGTCGAGGAGAGGGACTTCAGCTCTTCGGAAATATCGACGACTGCCACGGGTCCAGCGTAACGGCTGTCGGCACGGACGTTCCTCGGGCCGTCCGATCACGTCCCGGTGGACCGGTACGCCGTGCCCTCGCGGGGCCGCACGGAGACAGGGGCTCCGGGGGTGTCCGAGCCGCCCGCGGACCGCCGGGGACGCCCTTGCGGGGCCTCGGGTCAGGGCGTCGCCGGCGCCGAGTTCCCCGTGTCCTGCGCGGGTGCGCCCTCCTCGTCGTCGCCCAGCGCCAGCGCGCCGCCCACGCCCAGCGCCGCCACCAGCACCAGGGCGGCGGCGCTCAGGACGAGGCGGCGCTTGCGGACGGCCGCGGACTTGTTGCGGGCCGAGCCGGGGCGGGGCGTGCCCGGGGAGCGGGGGGCCCTGGCGGTGCCCCGGGGGCCGCCGGAGAGCTCGTCGGGGGCCGGGACGCGCATGCTGGTGTGGGTGTCGCGGTTGGAGTCGGCGGACGAGCCGGGGACCAGCGGGACCGCGCCGCGGCGGCGGGGTTCCTCCGGGGCGGGGGTGTACTGCTGCTCGTCGTACGTCTGGGGTTCCGGCTCGGTGCCCGGCTCGTCCACGTCGAGCGGCGGGATGCCGGCCAGCTGCGGGAGCTGCTCGCGCAGCCGGGCCGCGAGCTCGGAGGCGCGCAGCCGGGAGGCGGGGCCCTTGGCCAGGCACTGGACCAGGAGCTGCCAGAGCTCGTCGGGGATGCCGGGGAGCGGTACGACCGTCTCCGTGACGTGACGGCGCAGGACGGCGCCGGGGTGCCCGCCGCCGAAGGGCGTGAAGCCGGCGAGGAGTTCGTACAGGACCGTGGCGAGGGCGTAGATGTCGACGGCGGCGCGCGGCGGCAGCCCCTCGACTATCTCGGGGGCCAGGTAGTCCGGCGTGCCGATGATCTTGCTGGCCTTGGTGCGGCGCGGGGTGTCGATCAGCTTGGCCACACCGAAGTCGGTGAGCAGCGCCGGGTGCGAGCCGCCGGGGCCGAGCGGGCCCTCCATGTCGAGCAGGATGTTCTCCGGCTTGACGTCGCGGTGGACGATTCCGGCGGCGTGTGCGGCGGCGAGGCCGTCGGCGACGTCCGCGATGATCGCCACGGCGGCCTCGGGGGCGAGACGGCGTTCGCGGTCGAGGCGGGTGCGCAGGTCGGTGCCGCGTACCAGGTCCATGACCAGTGCCAGGTCGTTGCCGTCCACCACGAGGTCGCGGACCGCGACGACATGGGGATGGTCGAGACCGAGCAGGGCGGTGCGCTCCTGGACGAAGCGGCC
>NZ_JBSFET010000225.1:0-3257 GCF_053594575.1 Streptomyces sp. NPDC001880 | reverse complement strand
TCCACGCACGCGGACCGGTTCGAGTGGATGTCGCGCAATCTGTCGCGCCGCGAGTTCGTCTGCCTGTCGGTCCACCCGCACAACGACCGAGGCACGGCCGGGTCGGCCTGAGCGTCCAGGAACAGCTCGATGACGGGCACGGCGGTGTCGGGGCGCTGGACGGGGATCTCCAGCGTGAGCGTTCCGGCGGGCTGCCCGCCCATTTCGGTGTTGAGCGCGGCCCGGTCCGGGTCGATGTGGACCTGGGTGATCTCGGAGGCGTCGTTCAGCAACTGGGCATAGCGCACCCGGCCGGCGAGTCCCGGCAGGTGCAGATGGCGCAGCGGCCAGGCGAACAGGTGGACGTAGAGCCGGTCGCCGCGCTGGGTGTACCGGCATTCGGCGGGCGCGGTGTACGGGGAAGGGCCGCAGCCTCGGACCGACCGCTCGTGCAGGTCCATCCACCGGCCGATCTCCCCGAGGACGGCGACGGCACGCGGTTCGAGGTCGCCGCGGCCGGTCGGGCCGACGTTGAGCAGCAGATTGCCGCCCTTGGAGACCCCGTCGACGAGCATGCGGATCAGCAGGTCGGCGCTCTTGTGGTCCAGGTTGTCGCGGTCGTAGCCCCAGCTCCCGTTGAGCGTCTGGCACGCCTCCCACAGCACGGGACGGCCGTTCTGGGTCATGGGGCCCGAAGGCTGGTATTGCTCGGGAGTGATGAAGTCTCCGGGCAGGCCGGCCCGGTCGTTGACGAGAATGTGCGGCTGGAGTTCGCGGACCATCGACAGCAGTTTCGGTGAGTCCCAGTCGTCCGGTCCCTTGCCGCCCCACCAGATCCGGCCCGCGTACGAGAAGTCGAAGAACAGGTAGTCCACGCGGCCGAAGGACGTCAGCAGCTCGCGGACCTGGCCGTGCAGATAGCGCTGGTACTCGCGGATTTCCCGGCCGGCGGCCGCGGCCTTGAACTCCTCGTCATCGCGCTGCGGATGGATTCCGTCCACCGGGAACGACGGGTGGTGCCAGTCGATGAGGGAGTAGTAGAGGCCGACCTTGAGCCCTTCGGCGCGGCACGCCTCGACGAACGGCCCGACGAGGTCGCGACCGTGCGGGGTGTTGGTGACCTTGTACTCGGTGAGGGCGCTGTCCCACAGGCAGAAGCCGTCATGGTGCTTGGTGGTCAGAACCACGTACCGCATGCCCGCCGCCCTCGCCGCCCTGGCCCACTGGACCGGGTCGTAGCGGTCGGGGTCGAAGTGGTCGAAGTAGACCTGGTACTGCTCGTCGGTCAGCTTCTCGCGGTTCTTCACCCACTCGTGCCGTGCGGGGAGCGAGTACAGGCCCCAGTGGACGAACATGCCGAACCGGTCGGTGGTGAACCAGGTCGTGTCCGGGGCGAGTGCGGAAGCCGGGGTCTCGGCGCTCGGGGTCATGGGGCATCGTTCCTTGTCGTCGGCGTCCGGTGGCGTCTTCGGTGCGCCACCGGAAGGCTGGTGGTACGGGGGTCGTGTGCGGACGGCCTGCCGGTCAGCCCTTCAGGGCGCCGGAGGACAGGCCATGCACGAAGGAACGCTGGAAGAACAGGAAGACGATCACGGAGGGGAGCAGCGCCAGCAGAGAGGCGGCCATCACCACTCCGGGAGTGACGGCGGGGTCGATCCGCAGCGTCCGCAGTGCCAGCGGGAGCGTGTACGAGGAGGAGTCGGTGGAGACCAGGAGGGGCAGCAGGTACTGGTCCCAGATCATGGTGAAGCCGAAGACTCCGATGACCCCGAGTGCGGGCTTGCACATCGGCAGGATGATCTGGGCGAAGATGCGCAGATCACCTGCGCCGTCGATGCGGGCGGCCTCTTCGAGTTCCCGGGGCACGTCCTTCATGAACTCGGTCATCACGAGGATGGAGAATCCCCAGGCGCCCAGCGGGACGATCATTCCGGCCAGGGTGCCGATGAGGTTGAAATGGACGACCGGCAGGTCGGAGAGGATCACGGACAGCGGAAGGGCCAGGATCTCCTCGGGCAGCATCAGTGTCGCCAGGATGGCGACGAGCACCAGTGTCATCCCCGGGAAGACCTTCCTGGCCAGCGCGTATCCGGCCAGTACGGAGACCGCCACCTGGAGCAGCAGGCCGAAGCCGACCACGAAGAAGGAGTTCAGCAGGTACGCGAGCACGCCCTGGTCGAAGGCGATCCTGAAGTTGTCCAGGGTGGCGCCCGAGGGGATGACGCTCAGCTGTGTCGGGTCCTTGACCTGACTGAAGGCGCTGACCAGCAGGGCCAGCAGGGGACCTGCGAAGACGATCAGAACCAGCAGGTAGGTGACGGCTTTCAGGATCCGTCCGCCCGGACTCCTGCTCTCCGTCAGGCCCAGCGCGGTCTCGGTCGGCGCGTTCATTTGCTCTCTCTCCGTCGCAGCAGGTGAACGACGACTGTCAGGACCAGCGTCGCGATGAACAGCAGGACGGCTCCCGCCGCGCCGACACCGAGTCTGTTCTGCTCCAGCCCGAGCTTGTAGATCAGGGTCATCACGACCTCGGTGGAGCCGTCGGGCCCGCCGTTGGTGAGCAGGAACACCTCGGTGAACACGCGCAGTCCGCGGATCGCGGCGAGGATGAACAGGATCGAGAACACCGACCGCAGTCCGGGCACCGTCACATGCCGGACCCGTTGCAGCCTGGAGGCGCCGTCGACCTTCGCGGCCTCGTAGAGACCGCGGTCCACGCTGGTGAGTCCGGCCAGGAAGATCATCATGTCGTAGGGGGCGCCCCGCCAGATACCGGTGACCATGATGGAGGCCATCGATGTGTCGGGGTCGTTGATGAATCCCGAGGGGCCCAGTCCCACCAGACCGAGGATGGAGTTGAGCATGCCGTCCGCGGTCGGGTGGTACATGATCCGCCACAGCTCGGCGACGACCGCGATCGGCACCACAACCGGCAGGAACGCCGCGGAGCGTACGAATCCCAGCCGACGCCCCTGACCCTCCATCAGCAGCGCTAGTACGAGGCCGAGGGCCATCGAGCCGGCCGTCTGCCCGGCGGCGAGGACCACGGTGTGCCAGGCGGCCTCGCGGAAGCCGTCGGACTGGAGGACCGTGGCGTAGTTCTCGGTGCCGACCCACTTGTTGCCGAGGTAGGGCTGGACGTCCTGGAAGGACATGGTCAGCGCGCTGACCATGGGGATGAACTTGAAGTACAGGAAGAGGAGCAGTGCCGGAGCGAGGAACAGCCACGGCGTCCACCACCGGCCCGCCCGGCGGCTGTGCCCCCGGCGGCCGGCGGC
>NZ_JBSFET010000224.1:0-3305 GCF_053594575.1 Streptomyces sp. NPDC001880 | reverse complement strand
TCAGCCTTCCTGGAGGGTGGTGAGGCCGTGCTCGATGAAGACGGGGACGAGGTCGCCGATGCGGTCGAAGCCGGCGCCGACGGTCCGGCCCAGGGCTCCGGCGAAAGCGAAGCGGTACCGGACCCGGGCTCGGGAACGGTCTCCACGGCTGCACACAGGTCCTCCGGGGTCAGCCCGGCCAGCCGCCGGCGTTGGTGGTCGAGCAGCTCGGCCGCGGCGCGGTGCAGCTCGGCCCGGTCCACCGGGCGGGGCGGCAGGTGGATCCCGTCGTCGAGGTGGCGGGCCAGCGCCGCGCGCAGGTCGGCGGTGCCGGGCTGCCGTACGGTCAGCGACAGGTGGACGGAGAGGCCGTCTGCGTGGCCGACGGCCGAGTGCGGTGCGCCGCGGGGGATGTAAAGCACCTCGCCCGCGCTTGTCGTGGTCTCCAGCTGCACCGGTCCCGGGTTCGGCTCGTAGCCGGTCTGCCAGTGTCCGTCGTCGGGGACCGTATGCACCTGCCACTGCTTGCTGCCGTGCAGTTGCAGCACGAAGACGTCTGCGTCGTCGCGGTGGGGGCCCAGCCCCTGTCGGCCGGGCGGGGTGAGGAAGAGGAAGGCCTCGACGCGGCGGCGCAGTTCGATGCCGAGCCGATCCGTGAGGGCGGCTGCCGGGGGGTGCCAGTGCTCGATGTTGCGCATCAGCAGGGTGGCGCCGGCGTCGAGTTGCCGCAGCACCTTGGCGGTGTCGGCATAGCCGCTGAAGACGTGGTCACCGACGGCGCGCTTGGTGGTGTACTCGCCCGGCTCCAGGGCCTTTCCACAGAGGACGAGTTCGAGGTAGGGGCGGCGGAGCAGGCCCGAGGCCAGCGCGGTGTCCACGTCGGCCAGCGTGACCGGCGGAACGGACGGCACGGGCGGGCGCAGGAGCCGGGCATGGTGTCGCCACGCCGTGGTCAGGAACGGTTCGGGCTCGCCCACCAGGGAGCGGAGGGTTTCCATCGGGATCGGTGGCCTTCTGTGACGGGTCGGGGCGCCGAGGCGTGCCTCGGCGCCAGGGCGTGTTCCGAAAGTGGTGTCGTCCGCCCGGAGGGCGGGGTCGGGGGCGTCCGGTGCGTGCGATCGCAAGGCGGAGGGAGGAGAACGCAACGGGCTGCGCCGACGACCGACAAAGCGGCGAACAATGGGCTCTCCCCTGCTCGAGCGAAGCCGAGAGCTTGGGGAAGTACCGGACGTCCCCGACCAGGCCGGACTTTCGAACACGCTCTAGGAAGCGTTGCGCAATGGGTACGTCCCGCTGCCGAGCACGCGCACCGCCGCGCGGACAGTGGAACCCAGGTCGTGGTGGACCGGCAGTTCCGGCCGGGCGTAATGGAGTTGGGCCAGCACGTCCAGGCGGCGGCGGTAGTCCTGCTCCACACCGACCGCGATCGGCTGGCCAACAGCTGCGGCCGCCCCCAACTCATAGAGGGCAATGGGCTGTTCGGGACGATGCGCGTTGCCGGCGGGAAACCAGAAGAACACCAGGTCGGCGCGGGACAGATGGAAGTGCTCCCAGCCCACCATCGCCTCGTTGAACCCGGAGGTGCCAAAGACGCCCCGGCGGGGGCTGAACAGAGCCAGGGGGCGCCGGTCGGACCAGCTCCGCTCGAACGCGGCGATGGCATCGGCCCGCCAGTCGGGGCAGTTGTGCATCCCCCCGGCGAGGAAGACCTTCGCTTCCCCGGGGCGGGGAGCGTATTCCTCCAGGGACTCGATCACCCGCACCCGCAGGGTCGCCATCATGCGCCACTCCTCGTCGTTCGGGGGTTTGCGGAGGTTCAGGACTGTAGGTATGCCGAGCGTTCGGGAGTGTCCGGCAGCTGCAGGTGCTGGACCACGGGGTTGCGTTTGCCGCTCGCGGTGAACTGGAAGTCGTGGTGCGGGCGGTGGCGCAGCCGGAAGCCCTGTCGGGCGCCGAAGTGCGTGTCGAGGCGGGTGTTGAGGTCGTGTACGCAGGCTGCGGCGGGTGCCGTCGGGCCGGCGGTGATCAGGTCGAGTGTGCCCGGTTCGTCCTGGACGACTTGGTAGTCCGGGAGGCCGGCTGCGGCGAGCGCGGCGAGCAGTGCGTAGGGCGAGTAGGTTGCTCCGTCGTAGCCGACCAGGCTGCTGCGGGCCCGGCCCACGATTCCTTCGGTGACGGTGCCGGGCAGGCCGCAGTCGCAGTCGACCGGGCGGTGTGCGAGGTCGCCCGTGACGTAGCGGATGACCGGCATAGGAGTGGACAGCAGGGAGGTCAGGACGATCTCACCCGCCTCGTCGTCGGCCGGCTCGATCTCGGGCAGGACGAAGTCGTCCTGGAAGTGCATTCGCCGCTGCTTGCATTCGAATGCCGCGTAGCCGGTTTCCGCGGTTGTGTACAGCATGGTCACCGGGCATCCGAACGCTTCCTCGACCAGACGGCGGCCGCTGTCGGGCATGTGCTCGTAGGTGGCGACGACGCCGTGCGGGCGCAGGGCGATGCCGCGCTCCAGGCAGTAGCGGGCCAGGGTGATGACGCGGCTGGAGGAGCCGGTGATCTGATCGACCGGGAACCGTCCGACCACGGCCTCGTAGGCGGCGACGACGTCGGGCGCGCCGGGGTCGTATCCGCGCAGGTTGCACTTGACGTAGGGGCGGGGCAGCATCACTGGTTCGAAGAGCGGGGTGCCGGGGAAGAGCAGTCCGACGTTGAGGACGGTGCCGCTGTCCGGCAGGCCGAGGAAGGTGCTGAACCGCTCCCGGATCACGTTGGTCAGCAGTCCGCCGGTCTCCGCCGTGGACAGCAGGGTGACGGGCTGTCCGGTGCTGCCGCTGGTCTGGCTCAGGAAGAACGCGCCGGGGGCCATCCGGCCGGTCGCGTCGCGGCTGACGAAGTCGATGAAGTGCTCGCGCAGGTCGCTCTTGCGCGTCCGGGGGAAGTCGCTCAGGCTCAGCTGCTCTCGGCCGCGCAGGGCGCGGTAGTACGGTGCCCGTTCCGCGGCGGTGGCCAGCAGGTGGTCGAGGCGCTCGCGCCCCCGCTCGGGGTCGTACGGCGCCAGGCTCTCGATCTCCCGGCGTTTCTCCAGGAACCATGCGGACGACGCCTTGCGCGTGATGCGCTCGCGCAGCCGCTGGAAGTCGCGTTTCAGATCGCTGGGCAGGTTCAACGCAGTCCTCCGTGTGAACGACCGGCCGGGCACCGGCGGCAGGCGCCGGCGCCCGGCCGGGGAATGGACGTCAGATGCGCTCGAGGCCACCCGAGATGGTCTCCAGGTCCTCGTCGTCGATCTCGGTGGCGAACTCGTCGGCCGCGGTCTCGGGCGTGGTGTT
>NZ_JBSFET010000223.1:0-3311 GCF_053594575.1 Streptomyces sp. NPDC001880 | reverse complement strand
GTTCTGGCGGGTTCTTCGCGACCGCCCCGCCGATCTGATCCGTGCCTGCGCGCTCACCCCGCACAGCCGGGACGAACTCGCGGCCGCACATGAACCGGCCGCCGACGATCTGGAGCTGGCCCGCCGCATCTGGTGCCGCCTTGCCCAGGGCCGCGCCGGGACGCTGCGGAACACCGGGTGGCGGCACTACATCGACCCAGCAGGCTCCGGCACGTCCATGCCCGGCTACATGGCCGCCTACGTCGACCGGCTCGCCGCCGCAGCGGAACGCCTGCGCCGCGTCTCCCTGGAGTCGATGCCCGCCCTCGACCTCATCGCGAAGTACGGCCACCAGAAGGACGTGCTGCTCTACGTCGACCCGCCATACCTCGGTACGACCCGCCCATGGTCGAACTACCGCATCGAGATGAAGGGTGAGCAGGAGCACCGCGACCTCGCGGCCGCACTCCACGACTGCAAGGCAGCGGTCGTCCTCTCCGGATATGCCAGCCCTCTGTACGACGAGTTGTACGACGGCTGGTACCGGGCCGACGAGCAGACCATGACCGGTAACGCTGCCGCGGCGAAGGGCCGCACCGAGGTCCTGTGGTCCAACCGCGTACTCGCCGGCCGACTCAGCCTCTTCGGCGATGACGCCGCCGCCTGACCACCCTGTGACATGCCGGACGCCTGCCCCTGGAGAAAGCAGGGGCAGGCGCCGGACCACTTCACCACACACCCCGAAGGAGATCCACATGTCGTACCCGGAGTTGCTCACCCCGGAAGAGAAGCTCGCCGACGCCAAGGAAGGGCTCAAGCTCCCGAGGATCGTCGTGATCTGCGGCTCCACCCGCTTCATGGACGCCATGGTCGACGCCGACTGTGAACTCACCGCAGTCGGGTACATCGTCGTCAAGCCCGGCTGCAACATGAAGGAGTCGCACGCGCTTTGGGCGGATCCGGTCGAAGCCGAAGCCCTCAAGGTCCAGCTCGACAACCTGCACCGGGCGAAGATCCGCCTCGCCGACGAAGTGCTCGTCGTCGGCAACTACATCGGGGACTCCACCCGCGCCGAGATTGCCTATGCCCGAGAGCTCGGCAAGCCCGTCGCCTTCACCCACCCCGAGGTCGACCCCGACATCACCACGACGGAGACCGTGCCCGACCCGCCGGACCGTGTGCACCTGGAGGGCCACGAGGGCGAGTGCCCGTGCCCGCCTTTCTGCAGCTGCTGCCACCCAGCCCCCGCCGTGGCCGAGGAGCCGAAGCCGTGACCGCCCGACCGCTCGGCGTCGAGGTCGCCTGCGACGGCCCCAACGGTCGTGACGACTGCCCGCACAACGCCGCCGTGCGCGCCCAGTTCACGTCCCGGACCGCCCGGCAGGTGCGCGCCGACGGCCGCCGGGACGGCTGGACCACGCGCCGCGCCCCCGGCCGGCTCCTCGACATCTGCCCTTGCTGCCGCAACCACACCACTGCCGAGGAGCCGCCCCGATGAACGACCGCACTCCCACCTGCCAGTGGTGCGGCCACCCCATCACCGGCACCCCCGCCCGGTGGGACGGCCGCCCCCAGTGCCCCGACCCCCACGCCTGCACCCGACGCATCACGGAGAAGCCCCGATGAGCGACCGCATCCGCCTCGACGACCTCACCAGCACCGACCTCGACGCCCTGTACGACCGGCTGGATCAGCACGCCAATGCGCTGAAGCGCGTCCGCGACCGGCGCAACGAATCCCGTGAGCTCGAACTCCTCGGAGTCCGACGCTTCGGCGAGGCCGAGGCCACGCCCATCCTCATCGACGGCCGTAGGCCCTGCGGGCTGTTCTCTGACCACGTCCGCCTTGGCTGCCTCGGGCTGTCCTACACCGACCGGGCAGGCCAGTACGGGCTCATCCACCTGACGACGGCCGACGCCCTACGCCTGGCCGACCTACTGCGGGCCATGGCCGCCGCCGCCGAGGAGCCGACCCGATGACCACCGCGAAGCTTCTCACCCGCAGGCAGCGCGAGGTTCTACTCCTCGCAGCGAACGGCAACACCGCCGGACACATCGCCCGCTGGCTGGGCGTCAGTGTCCACACCGTCAACGAGGTCCTCAGCCGCGCATACCAGGCCCTCGGTGTCCATGACCGCGCCCAGGCCGTAGCGGTCGCCCTCAAGGTCGGCGAGTTCGGGCTGGACGACATCCACGTACCGATCACCGAGCAGCAGCCGACCGCCTGACCCACCGCACCACCGGCCGGCCGGACCCCCATCCGGCCGGCCACTCCGCCCAGTCCCACCGCGCCACCGCAAGGAGCAGCCGTGACCCTCGCCGAAGCCACCGCCCCCGCCTGCACGATCTGCCGGAACGGCCTGTACGCCGACGAACTGGGCGCTTACGCCTGCCGCCCCTGCACCGAGCGCATCGACGGCCAACTGCGGGCCCTGGCCGGGCCTGACGGCCTGTACGCCCGCCTGAGCGCCCAACTAGCCCCCCGGGTAGGGAATGGTGGCCCGGCGGTCTCCGGGAGCCGCACAGCCCCCGTACCGCTCCGCCTGGACATCCTGAACCTTATGACTGCCGGTGGGCCCGTCCTCGGCACGCTGGAAACGTGGGTGCGGGACTGGCGCGAGCACGGGCGAGCCGAGGTGTGCGAGGCCGGGACGCTGCGGCAGCGCGTCGACCACGCCGTCCGGACGCTCAGGTTCAACCTCGAATGGGCCGCGGCCAATCACCCTGCCATCGACGAATTCGCGCGCGAGGTGTCGCTGATCCACCGCCAGTGCGAGGTGCAGGTATCGGGGGAGCGACGGCCCCGCGTTATCCCCGTCGCTTGCCCCTGCGGCCAGACCCTTCGGATCACGCTCGACACGGCTGGCTGCCGCTGCCCCGGATGCGGCGAGCAGTACGGGCACGGCGAATTGCTACGGCTGCCCATGGCGGATAGGAAAATTGCCGCATGAGTAGCGATGACCTCTCCACCCTCATTCGCGCCGCGCAAGTCCGGCGACCCGACCTCAACCAAAGCGAGATCGCGCGCCGAATCGGCGTCTCTCCAGCCGCCGTTAACACATGGGTCAACCGCAAGCGTGGCACCGGACGCGGCCCCAACAAGGAGAACCTCGCCAAGCTCGCCACCGTGCTTGGCCTGCCGGAACGAGAGGTGTTTGCTGCAGCGGGTCGGCGACTCCCAGGCCCGACCAACCCGGACATGGAGCAGCGGTTCCTCGAGCTCCTCCGTGGACTCACCGCTGAACAGCAGAAGTTCACCGAGATCCAGATGAGGGCCCTCTACGACCGCAACCAAGTCACCGAACACGCCTGACGGCAACGAAGCGCACCACC
>NZ_JBSFET010000222.1:0-3367 GCF_053594575.1 Streptomyces sp. NPDC001880 | reverse complement strand
GAGCGCCACCCGCGAGCCGGGATACCAGCCGTCGCGGGCCTGCCGCCGGGACCACAGGTACGCGACGACCGCCTGGTCCCCGGGCAGCAGCACCCGGATGGGCACCGGGACCGGCTCGGGGGCGGAGGACGTCGTCATGCCCTCCACCGTACGGACGGGCGCCGACAGCACCCGCCAACTGCGCTGACGCCCGCCTCTGTCCACAGGCGAGCCGTGAGCCCCTGGAAGCATGAGCGATCACGAGCAGCAGCAGCCGGCCCCGCGCCGCGGCAAGGTCCTGGAGGCCCTCACGCGGGCGGAGCGGAAGGTGTTCACCCGGCCCGCGCCGAAATCCGCGAAGGCTCAGGTAATCGGCTTGTTGCCGCCCTTGTTGACGATGCTTGCCTTCCTGCAGTGGCCCCAGGTGGTTTTGTTTCTCTTGGTCCAGCCGCCCCACTCGATCAGAGAGATTCTCTTGCCGTAGTAGCCGATTCCATAATCGTTGTTCTTGAAGATGTTGCCGCTCCCGCAGGCTTCGCCCTTTGCCGGGTCGCGCCACTCGCTGAACATGGCGTATGTGCCGGACTTGATGAAGGTGTTACCGCTGACCTTGTTGTTGCTGCTGCGGTCTCTGATCCTGACGGGGTCGCCGCTGATGGATGAGAACTCGTTGCTGGTGATGGTGCTGCCCGAGGTCTTGACCAGGTAGACCCCGTGCATCTTCCCCTTGTTCTTCAGGTTGGAGAAGGTGTTCTTCGTGATCACGATTTTGGAGGAGTTCAGCACGTGGACCCCGCCGAAGCCGTCGGGGCCGCGGAGATTCTTGAACGTGTTCCCGGTGATCTTGACGTTCGAGACGTTCTTGAGGCGGATGGCGTTCTGATGGCCGGAGAAGGTCTTACCGCTGATGGTGAAGCCGCCGGGGCCGCCATCGATACAGAGCTGGTAGTCACCCTTGGGGCATTTGACCTGCCCCGGATACTTGGCAGCTGCCGTACCGGCGGCGGCCGGGGTCGTCCCTGCGGTACCCAGAGCGGCCACCACGGTGACGGCCGCGAGAGTAGTGCGAACAGCCTTCGCGCGCATGATCAACATCCCTTCACGGTTTGTGATTCAGACAGGCCCGTACGCCCGGAGGCTTCACCGAGAAGCAGCCAGGTGTCCACGCTGTACGTGTTGCCGCCCAGATCCTTGCCGCAGGACCTGGGGAAGCTCAATGCCTTTCGGCGGTCGCCGAAGTGCCTCACGCAAAGGCGCCTGCCTTAGTGCTTGTTTTCGATCCGGTGGGATCTTGGCCAGGATGGCTGGGCGGCTGAGCGAGCGTCGACGCGATTTAGCCCAGCCCGAATAACGACATCCTGGACATGCTCCGTGCCATGCCGGTACGCATCCACTTCACCACCGAGGACATGGCCCGCACTTCTTCCGCACGGTCGTCATGGCCTGTTTCAGCGTGGGTTCCCGAGCGGCCAGGAGGTCGACGGCCTCGCGTATGTATCGGTAGACCGTCGCGATCCCGACGCAGAAACCTGCTGCGAGGCGGGCGTAGGTGTCGCCGCAGCGAAGGTGGGCCAGGACGAGCAGGGCCTGCCGGCCACAGGTCAGGCGACGCCACCGGGAGCCGATTTGACGGCGGTGGCCTGCGAGGAGACCGGAGAGGTGCTGCAGGGTGCGGCTGGACAGATCGATGCCGGACGGGTAGACAAGCACGCGAAAGCTCCTGGCGGACTGGTGATCTTGGTCGTGAACCCGTCTACCAGGGGCTTTCTTCATGTCCGCTGCCGGGGTCGCCCGTCCAACCTCCCGTCAGATTGGAAACAGCTCAATGTCGTCGTCCGCACAGATCGTGCACGGCTCCGGGCAGCGCGTCCGAGGCCCAGATCAGACGGCCGGCTGGATCCGCGAGGACTTGCGCGTTCATCCCGTGATGCTTCTTCTCCCCGAGCAGTACGGCTGGTCGGCGGCGATGCGCTCGATCGGCAGCACGGTGCCGTCGAGGATCGCCTGCGAACCTGGACAGATTGCCAACGAAGTTGGACCGCATGTCACGCGCGCGACTCGTGGCGAGAGGACGGTGATCAGGTGGCTGGATACCGTGTATCGCTGCGGGTTGCCAAGCCCGTACCGTCCGCTATATGTGCTGCTCGGAGGCCGTCCGCGGCTAGGGCGCGTATCGAGTCGTGATCAATCTTTGGGTTTGCCCCTCATACCGAGGCCTGATCCGGTAGATCGTCTTGTGTGACGCGCGTGCAACTGACAGACAAAGAATGGGATTTCATCGAGCCGTACCTGCCGATCGGCGAGTACGGCCCGTACCCCGAACGCCTGCGGCAGCAGTTCGAGGGCGTGATCTGGCGGTTCGCGACCGGCGGTCAGTGGCGGGAGATGCCGCAGGAGTTCGGCGCCTGGTCGACCGTCTCCAACCGCTTCCGGCAGTGGCGTGACACCGGCGTGTTCGAAGCCCTGCTGGAGGGGTTGATCGCGGAGGCCGCGAAGCGGGGCGAGGTCGACCTGTCGCTGGTCAGCATCGACTCCACCACCGCGCGCGCCCACCACGACGCAGCCGGGATGCACCTGGACCCAGATGTCCTCACTGCCCTGGAGAAGGCTGCCGCCGAGGAGGAGAAGACCAGGTCAAAGGGGGCGACCTCGAAGAACAAAACGGACGGGACGCCGAAGCGGATCCCGAACGGGAGGAGCGTCGACGCGTCCGGCGCCGCCGCAAAATCCGGCTGAAGACAGCCCTCCTGGGACGGTCGCGGGGCGGGCAGACCAGCAAGGTCCACCTCGCCGCCGACCGCAAGTGCCGTCCGCTGGCGTTCGTGCTGACCGCGGGACAAGCAGCCGACAGCCCGCAGTTCATCCCCGTGCTGGAGAAGGTCCGGGTCCGCGGCCCGGTCGGCCGCCCCCGCACCCGGCCCGACGCCGTCGCGGCAGACAAGGCCTACTCGTCCCGCGGCAACCGCTCTCACCTGCGCAAACGCAACATCAGGGCAGTGATCCCGGAGAAGAAGGACCAGGCGGCCAACCGCAAGAAGAAGGGCAGCCGAGGAGGCAGGCCGGTCAGTCACGACGCGGCTCTCTACAAGGAGCGCAACACCGTCGAGCGGCTGATCAACAAGTTGAAGGCCTGGCGGGGCATCGCCAGCCGGTACGACAAGACCCCGGAGAGCTACCTCGCCGGCCTCCACTTGCGAGCCTCGATGATCTGGATCAAAGACCTCACCAGGACGACCAGTTGATCACGACCCAATACGCGCCCTAGTGCCGCATCAGGCAACGTTTGCCCTCTCGTGAACCGCCCCGGGTTCGGTAGAGATCTCAGATTGTGGTTTTGACCTGGGGTTTCGCGGTGGTGAGGTAGTAGTTGGTCTCGTATTCGACGGGT
>NZ_JBSFET010000221.1:0-3378 GCF_053594575.1 Streptomyces sp. NPDC001880 | reverse complement strand
AAACGCCCGCTCTGACGCGCACGTCAGAGCAGTCTTGCGATGCATTCATCCCCGGCGTGAACGCCGGGGCTTTCTGGCAAGAATCCCGGTAAGGTAGTCACAGAGGTGCTCCTTCAACTGAGTTGGATCTCCGACTGGCGGGTGGCGACCCGCTGGACTTCACGGCCGGACGGTGGCGACCATCCGGCCGTTTCTGTTGACGCATGAATGATCGTCTGGGTGTGTGGCAGGGTCGATGCGCCTCTGATGCAGTTGCGGTGCACCAAGCACCCACAGAAAAGCCCCACCCGGCAACGGGTGGGGCTTTGTTGCTGCTTGGTGATGACTAGGCGGGGCGGACCAGCGTGGCGTCGAGGTATCCCTGCACCGGTCCGAACAGGCCGTAGGGCACATAGGTTGGGATATCGCCGTGGCTGAGCCAAGCGACCTCGGCGATCTCTTCTGGGTCGCCCACTACCGCCTCGCCGGAGATCGCCTCGCAGGCCACATACGTCATGTGTACGCCCGTGTTCGGGTGCACCCGGTCACCGAGGACCCGGACCGCCTTGACATCCAGAGTGACTTCCTCGGCGACCTCCCGGACCGCGGCCTGCTCCGGGGACTCACCCGCCTCGATACCGCCGCCGGGAAACGCCCACAGAAGCTTCCCTTCCCGCTCCCGGCGTCGGATCATCAAGACCTTGCCTCCATCGACAATGATCGCCGTGGAGACGGGGGGCTGGTTGTCGGTCTGCTCGGTCACGCGGCCTCCAGGGCTTTTAGGATCGGCTCGAAGATCTTTTCTGCGGGAATGAAGCGGGTAAGGGCGCTGGTCGGCACCCATGTGACGTCCACGTTCTCCTGCGGATCGCGGTTCGCCGCCTCGCCCGTCAGGTGCTCGCAGAGGTAGTACTCGGCAAGGACACCAGTTGAAGGGTGCAGACGGCCACCGAGATGCTGGCGGACCGCGCAGTGGATGCCGGTCTCGGCAAGGGTCTCCTGTACAGCCACGGTCTCCGGCGACCCGCCCGGCTTCACCATCCCTGCAGGGAACTGCCAGGTCAGCGCGTCGTCCCCGCGGCGGCATACGAGGAGGACTTCCTCATGCCGCACGACGACGGCGATCGCCACCCGCAGAGCCTGGGCCCGAGCCGGCTCCTCAGCTGGCCGGGACAGGAGATTGAATCGTCGGTGCACGTGGTCGGATGCCCTCTCGTAGGTGGTGTCGAGGGCCAGCTGCATCTCCGGGCGCGGGACGATGTCCGGGCTCCGATGCCAGCCGGCGACCGTGCGTACAGCGACTCCGAGATGCTCAGCGAAGCCCTCGTTCGTCATGCGGAGGGCCGCCTGAAGAGCGCATGCTGTGCGGCCGGTCCACGTGTCTACGACTGTCACTATCCGGCTCCCGGAGTCGTGTTGCTGGGCTCTTGCATCACGGCTGCACTGCTACTGCACGGCGGGGCGAGCGAGGTGCACTCCGGCCGCACTAGTGGCTCATCACGGAGTAAGGCGGCTGCCGCTTGACTCAAAGGCATGGCGAACACATCCATCAGGGCTGCGGGTTCAGGTTGCGCGTTGCGCGTCGATCTGGTCTGCGATCCTTCGCGCCCACTCGCGGCTGTAGGGGGTGTGCTCTGCGATGGACGTCAATGGCACGCCAGCCGCCCGCGCATCTGCGACGAGTTCGTCGAGCTGACGTCGGGACTTCTCGTGTGCGGCACTGGCTCGGTCAAGCCGACGCAACCATGGCTGCCGTTCCTTCTCATCGAGCCTCGCGGGCGTACCTGTCATGTCCGGAATGGTCTCACGTTCTACCGCCAAGTGAATAGGCGCGCGCCGCTCACCTCATAGTGCCAACTTAGTTGCACCGATGCGTCCGGTCGTGCATTATCGAAGTGCCAAGAAAGTTGGCAGTCGCTCTTCGGAGGGAAGGACCGTCATGCCCAAGCTTGCGAGTTCCACGAACAGCGTCATCGGCTCCCCGCAGTCCCCGGCCGACATCGCCGCCAACGAGGCCGCGTCGTCCTATGAGCGCCCCGTCCCCACGGTCGACGTCGCCGAGCTCCTCACGGCGACCGCCGCGCTCCTTCTGGAGCGGCCGGCCCGCATCCTCACCCACACCGACCTCACCGCCACGGTGCTTGCCGCGGCTGGCTCGCAGGCTTCCACCGTGGCGCTGTGCCCGGCGTGGGAGGGGTGGGAGGCCCTGCCTCTGCACCGTGAGGGTGACGAGCACTGGGAGTACGCGGCCCGCCTGATCCTCGCGGCGAAGACCCTGACCACACACCAGCAGGGGCGGTGACCGTGTTCCGGTCGAGCGACCTGTGCCCCGCTGACCGCGAGACGGTCCGCATGATCCGGAGCGCGAAGGCTGCCGCCAAGGACGCCGAGGCCGCCCGCACGCTCCGCAAGAAGATCGAAGCGGCCCGCCGCCGCTAACCCGCCGTACCGCCGCGGTCGCGCGGTGACCGCCCCCGTACCTGCGCGACCGCGGCTCTCCACCACACCTCAGACCACCTAGAAGGGCACCACCATGTCTCTTTCCAACGCCGATCTCGCCACCGTGTCCGACCTCGCCGCCCGTCGCCGGGCCACCACGACCGTCGCCCAGGCCGAGGCGCTCGCCGCCCGGGTCGTTGACACCGACCGGCTGGCCGTCACGCTCCTCGACGAGTTCCGGGCTGCCTGGTCCGTCGGCGACCACGACCAGATGACGGCCGTGATCATCGCCGCGATCGAGCTCGACCAGTCCGCGCCGGACGCCCCCCGCCTCATGGACGAGATCCGCGGCATTCAGATGCCGGCCGCCGCCTGATGGACGAGTGCGAGCTCTGCGGAGCACCCGGCGGCTACCCGTACTGCAACGAGGCATGCCGTCACGCCGATCAGTGCACGGGCGATGACACCTGCCCCGACTGCTGAACCAACTCCCGAGAGGGCCAGCCATGAAGCGTTCCGAAGCGATCCAGTTCCACACCGAGGAAGCCGCCGCCGCTGACAGGCTCGCCGGCTTGGCCCCCGGCACCCCGGGAGCCCGCCAGTGCGCTTCCAACGCCCGCGACCACCGGGCGATGGCCGAAGCAGCCCGCGTTGGCGACTACCCCACCGACCTGGAGGACTGACCCATGACCACCACCGCACCGATCACCGCCGAAACGAACCTCATCACCCGCTACGCCGCCGACATCGCCTTCGTCACGGAAGAGTGGCCGGCCGTCACCCTTACCGACTTCGCCCACCAGCTCCGGACCGCTTCCGACCGCCTGGCCGACGCCGGCATCAACGGTGCCGAGGACCTGGACGACGCCGCGACCTACCTCGCCGACGCCGACACCACGGACGGCACGGAGAAGTGCACCCTCCTTGCCCACGCGGCCAAGCTCCTCGCCGACACCAGCG
>NZ_JBSFET010000220.1:0-3402 GCF_053594575.1 Streptomyces sp. NPDC001880 | reverse complement strand
GGATGCCGTTGGTACCGACGATGAGTCCGCCGTCCGTGCGGATGATGCGCCCGCGCATGTGCACGCGGGTGCCGATCAGCCGGATCTGCGGCGTGTTCTGACCGGCCTGGAATCCGGACGCGAGCGGCAGGGTCCGCCACGCAGGGGTCGGTTCCCAGATCGTGGCCCACACGTTCGCGGCCGCGGACGTCTTGACCCAGACGGACCCGTTCACGGCGGTGACCACGGTGTGCACCGGCGCCCCCGCGTACAGACTGTTGCGCTCGGCAACGTCCGCGACGTGCTGCCACAGATGGGGGTCGATCACTGTTGCCAGATCTGCGAGAGCGCCCGGTCCGACGGGTGCGTCACCGCCCTCGGGCACGGGCAGCCCGGCATATCCGATGGTCGCCATGAGACTCCTGTCACGCAGAGAATTGGATGGTGATGGTGCCGCCGGTGACGGCCATGTAGTCGGTACGGCCGGACGCATAGATCGCCAGGCCCCGGGCGCTGCCGGATGCCAGAGCGGCACGCCATGAGGCAGGCAGTGTCGCTGTGCCCCTGCCGCCGACCGACAGCGAGAGCAGTTCCTCCGGGCCGTCCCCGAGGGTGAGTTGCCCGGATGGCGGCGACGTGTAGCCGTGTAGGTAAAGGTGCAGCGGGCGCTTGGCGTTGACGCCGGACCCGGCACGGCGAGTGAAACTGACCCGCATTGACGAGACGGTCTTCCCGGCGCAGGCTGCGGCGATTGCTGTGCCGTAGAACCAGCCGCCGCGGCGGTTGCCGCCGCCGGTCCAGTCGCCTTGGATCGGGTTGGCCGCGTAGTCGTCGGGGCGCCCGCCCCGCCAGCTCCCCGACGCGGTCGGCGTGATCGTCACGGTCTTCGGTGGCCGGGTCGGCGGCGGTGTCGGGGACGGGGTCGAGCCGCCGATCTGCGCGTACAGCTGCCCGGTGCCGTTGGCGTCCTTCCGGGTCCACAGTGCGGTGACCTGCTCGTAGTCGCCTCCTGGCGGCGTGGTCCCCCAGGTGTAGGACGAGACCGTGATCAGGTCCGCGGCCGCGTCTTCCGCGATGCGCCGGACGCTCGCCGCGTCCGTGCCCCCCGGGTCCGGTCCGAGCCGCCACAGCACTACCGGATTTGTGCCGGGCCGCACCGCGACCCAGTCGCCGACCGCCCGGCCCCGGTAGGAGTCCGGGCACGGCACGTCGAGGAGCAGCGTTCCCTGGTAGTCCAAATTCACCCCGGTGTCGGTGACGTCGACGACCTGCGCCGACACTGTCGATGCCCCCGCGGGGGTGCCGCCGAGCGCCCGGCCGAGGTCTTCCGCAGCGCTCACGTGATCCTCCTCGGCGTCGTCCGGGTCGTGCAGGACATGGAGGCGGCGCCCAGCGTGTATGACAGGGAGTCGACCAGGTGCCTCTCCCACGCGCCCGGGCCGGTCTCCGCTTCGATCACGTCGCCGCACTCAAGCGCCGGATTGCACGCCGCAGTCAGGGACAGCGTGTTCTGCACGCCGAGGCTGTCGGCGAGTCGGGCCCGCGCCACCTC
This sequence comes from Streptomyces sp. NPDC001880, assembly GCF_053594575.1. Lineage (NCBI taxonomy): Bacteria > Bacillati > Actinomycetota > Actinomycetes > Kitasatosporales > Streptomycetaceae > Streptomyces > Streptomyces sp. NPDC001880. Next base: position 1,871 of record NZ_JBSFET010000220.1, on the reverse strand, counting down.
CTCGGCCTGTCCTGCCGAGGTGATCAGCGACGACGAGTACCTCTGGGACCGGACCCGCACCCATGTCAGGCCGAGGCGCTGCGGGGCGAGCGGGTCGTCGACGGGGTCGGGGCCGGCATACGTGAGGCTGCCCTCGTCGTCGTCCCACGCATGGACTGGGCCGACCGCTGGTGCGCCGTCGCCCGCGTCGCCGGACACCGACCACACGTTGGCGAGGCCTTCGGCAGTCTGTTCAGGCTGCGGTTCGACCAGGGCGCCACCGGCACCACGGGCGACCCGCCACACCACCGGGTCGGCCAGGGTGGGCACCGGGCCCACCGTGACGATGCCCCGTGCGTCGACCCACAGTTCGGCAGCAAGAGCTGCGGCGATCCCAGTAGCGGCGCCGGCGGTGTCCGTGCCGCCGGACAGGACCGCCCACCGGTCCTCGTCCGCGACGATCTGCGGCACTGCGGTGTCCGGGTCGACTCCCGTCCGCCACGCGACGGGGACGCCTGGCAGCGCTTCACCGGCCAGCAGTTCCACCAAAGCTCGCGCCGAGTCCGGGCCGATCGTGCGCGGAACGGGGAAGCGTGCCGCCTGGATCTCCTCTTCCAGGCCGTCGAGCTCCACCTGGATGCCGGTCTTCGTCTTCTTCGGCCGGTTGACTGTGTACCGGCCGGCGGGGATCCACACCGTGTCAGTGCGGGCAGGCGTGATCCCCTGCCACAGGCGGACGTTCGTCGAGACGGGGTTGATGCCGTCGCGGCTGAGCGGTACGCCGGTGAGGGTGGCTGATGCGGAGTACCGGACGGCCTGGGTGCGGGAGGCCTGGACCTGGGCGGACCCGGCGACGAGTCCGCACGGCTGCCATGTCTGCCCGCCGTCGACCGTCCACTCGGCCCGGTACGGGCGCCCGCACGCCCCGGACAGTGCGGCCAGCGCCGCAGCGGAGATCGGCAGCATCAGAGGATGCCGTTCGTGCTGAGCGATGCCCACGAGGAGTAGCTGGCAGCGACCGAGTCCCACGTCGCGAACCGCTCGGCGAGAAGGTCCCACGACCAGCCGGGGATGCGCATCGGCTGCCCAGTGGTGTCAGGGCGGTCCACCTGCGTCAGAGCTGCCTGGTAGCTCCGGGACTGCGTGGGGATGCTGTCCATGACCTGCTGCACGTCGCTCAGCAGTACGTATTGGTCGGGTCGGTGATAGTCGGGGCGGGTCTGGATCAGCCTCACTCCGGGTGTCACCAGCAGCCGCTCCAGCGCCTCAATCTGGGGGCCCTCGGCGTCTATGACGATGCTCGACTCGGCGGCAGCATAGACATCCTGGGATGCCACCGGGTAGGCCGAGCCCTCCACTGCGGCAGAGTCGATCCGTGCGCTCCATGTCAGGTCAGGCCACGACCTGACCGTGACCAATGCCGACAGGCCTGGCTCGTCCAGACTCTTGATCCACACATCGCGGGACCACGACGTTGGTGCGGGCGCGGTGACGGCGAGCGAGGATGCCGGGCCTGTAGACCCGTCCTCGTAGACCGGGGTGGCGGTGTAGACGACCGCGACACCGAGCGGCGCCTCGTGGTCGTAGGCCGTACCGACGCCTCCGATTGCCCATGCCGGGTCGGCGGACCGGACCGGGACAGGCGAGGTCGCCCCCGGGTCCTGGCGCACGATGCGGACCTTCCGTACCGCAGATGCATCCGGGAGGGCGGGCGGGGTGGTGCCGTTGTACGACAGCACCACCCCTGCCCACGGCTCGTCCATTACCGCCGCGAAATACCCGTCGGGTGAGGTGACCCGCTCGGGCGGTGTGATCAGCGGAGCATCCGGGTCCACGATCATCGGCATGCTGGTGCTCCTATCTGTTGGTCATGGTGCGGCGTACCTGCGTGA
>NZ_JBSFET010000219.1:0-3515 GCF_053594575.1 Streptomyces sp. NPDC001880 | reverse complement strand
CGGCCATACCCACCACCGAGCTCCAGCAGGTACTGGGCGGCCGGGGGCAGGGGCGACCATCCCACTCCCCCACCCGACAACTCGGCCAGCACCGGTTCCGTGCCCGTGGCCTCGCGTGCGATGTCTCCGAGGCGGGCAACGGTGCGTTGCTCGAACACCTCGCGGGGGCTGATCTCGACCCCTCGGGTCCGTGCTCGCGCCACGACCTGGATGGAGCGGATGCTGTCACCGCCCACGGCGAAGAAATCGTCGTCGATGCCGACCCGCTCGGCCCCCAGCACCTCGCCGAAGACCTCGCACAGGATGTGCTCGCGCGGAGACCGGGGCCCGCGGAAGGACGTGGTGCGCAGTTCAGGGGCCGGCAGAGCCCGCCGGTCGAGCTTGCCGTTGGGGTCCAGGGGGAAGCGGTCGAGGACCACGTACGCCGTTGGCACCATGAATTCCGGCAGTCGGCCGGAGACGAACGCGCGCAGTTCCTCGACGTCCAGTTCGGGGATCGGCCGATCGGTGGCCGCCGGGCTCTCTTCTTCCGCCACCCGGGCGACGTAGCCGACGAGTTGCTCGGCTGCCCCGTTGTGCGCACGTCGCAACTGGACCACGGCCTGGCGCACTGCCGGATGGGCGACGAGCGCGGCCTCGATCTCTCCGGGTTCGATGCGGAACCCGCGGATCTTCATCTGGGTGTCGCCGCGGCCCAGGTATTCCAGCTGGCCGTCCACGGTCCAGCGGACCAGGTCGCCGGTGCGGTACATGCGCTCGCCCGCCGGGCCGAACGGATCCGCGACAAACCGTTCGGCTGTGATCCCGGCCCGGTTGTGGTAGCCGCGGCCAATCGCCCCCGCCACATAGAGCTCGCCTGTCACGCCCACGGGAACGGGAACGAGGCCCGCACCCAGGACGTAGGTGCGCATGTTGCCGAGCGGGGCGCCGATGGGGACGTTCCCGGTGCCGGTCCAGTCGGTGGGCACCTCGAAGGTGGTGGCGTAGAAATCCTCCGTCTGTCCGTAAGCCTGGACCAGGCGTGCCTGGGGGATGGCGGCGCGCACCTTCTCCAGGAGTGTGGCGGGCAGGCTGTCGCCGCCCAGCACCACCGTGTCCACGTTCATCTTTCCGGCGATGGAGTCGAGGATCTCGGAGAAGACCGAAGGAACGGCCTGCAGTGACCCACCGGTCCAGCCGTCCCGCTCGGCCAGCTCCAGCACATCGCGGACGACTTCCACCGAAGCGCCGCGGCTGAGCGCGGTGAAGATCTCGAACACCGATACGTCGAAGTTGACCGAGGTCGCGCCGAGCATTCGCGATCCTGCCCGGACGTCCACCACGTCGGCGAGGCGCAGTACGCCGTTGACGAGGTTGGCGTGATGGATGGCGACGCCCTTGGGGGTGCCGGTGGATCCCGACGTGTACATCACATAGGCCAGGCTGTCCGGCCCCCAGGACGCCGGCCGGTCCTGTGCGGTGAGGCCGGATCCGTCACCGGTGGTGAGGTCGAGCCGGTCCAGGAACAGGCAGACGGCGTCATGCGCGGGCAGCACTCCCACGGTCTGCGTCTCCGTGAGAATGACCTCAGGCCGTGCGTCGGCCAACACGAAGTCCAGCCGCGCGCTCGGATACCGGGGATCGATCGGGAGGTACGCCGCACCCGACTTCAGGATGCCCAGCATGCCGACCACCAGGCCCGCGTCACGGGGCAGGGCGAGGCCGACGATCGACTCGGGTCCCTGGCCGGCACGGATCAGCTCACGTGCCAGCCGGTTGGCGCGCTCGTCCAGCTCGCGGTACGTCCACGAGACCCCCTCCGACACCACCGCCACGGCGTCCGGGGTGCGGGCCGCCTGCTCTTCGAACAGCCCGGGAATGGTGAGCTCGGGAAGGGGCTCGTCCGTGTGGTTCCAGTCGAGCAGCATCTGTTGCCGCTCCACGGCCGAGAGCAGTTCCACCCCGGCCACGCGCCGGTCCGGCGCGGAGGTCACCTGCCGGAGCACCCGGACGAAGCGCTCCGCGAAGACCTGCACCGTGCCCTCGTCGAACAGGTCGGCGGCGTATTCGACGCTGCCGCGGATGCCGCGTCCGGCGGCGGTCGGGTATTCGGTCAGGCCGAAGAACAGGTCGAACTTGGCGGAGTCGACAGCCACCGGTTCATACCCCAGCCGAAGGCCGGGAAGTTCGAAGTCGGGCCGACTGATGTTCTGCCACGCGAACATGACCTGGAAGATCGGGTGGTAGGCGGTGGAGCGTTCAGGATTGAGCAGCTCCACCAGCCGCTCGAACGGCACGTCCTGGTTGTCGTACGCCGCCAGCGCCTTCTCCCGCACCCGCTGCAGCACCTGGACGAACGACGGGTCGCCGGACAGGTCGGTGCGCAGGACCCAGGTGTTGGCGAAGAAGCCGACCAGGTCGGCGAGCGCCTCGTCGGTACGGCCGGCGATCGGCGAGCCGATCGTGATGTCCTCCCCGCCGCCGAGCTGGCGCAGCAGCACCGCGAGCGCGGTCTGCAGGACCATCGATGTGGTGGCCCCCTCGTCGCGTGCCAGTTTCTCCACCGAGGCGAGGAGTTCCGGTTCGATCGCGAACTCGACGCGGCCACCGCGGTGGCTGGCCGCGGGCGGACGCGGCCGGTCCGTCGGCAGCTGCAACGGCTGCGGCACATCCGCCAACTCCTGGCGCCAGTAGCCATACTGGGCGGAGGCGCGACTGTCGGGGTCGTTCTCGTCGCCGAGCAGCTCCTCCTGCCAAAGGGTGTAGTCGACGTACTGCACCGCCAGGGGCGCCCACGACGGTTCCGCGCCCTCGAGGCGTGCCCGGTAGGCCGTGACCAGGTCGCGGGACAGAGGGGCCATCGATTCGCCGTCACCCGCGATGTGATGCACCACCAGCACGAGCACGTGCTCGTCCGGCCCGCTGCGCAGCACCCAGCCCCGCAGCGGAATCTCGGACGCCAGGTCGAAGGCGTACGCCGCCGACTCCGCGACCCGAGCGGACACCTCCGACGGCTCCACCTCCACCAGCGGAATCGATACCCCAGCCTCGTCCACCGGCAACACCCGCTGGAACGGAACACCCGCGGCATCCGCCGACACGACCGTCCGCAGACTCTCGTGCCGACCCACCACATCCGCCACAGCCGACCGCAAAGCCGCCACATCCAGCGTGCCGGTGAGATTCAGGACGACGGGGATGTTGTAGGTGGCGCTCGGGCCGGCGAACTGATCCAGGAACCACAGGCGTCGCTGGGCGTGTGACAGCGGCAGTCGCTCCGGCCGGACGTGAGGCTCAAGTGCCGGGCGTGCCTCGTCGGCGACGACCAGGCGTGCCGCCAGGGCCGCCACGGTGGGGGCCTCGAACACGGTGCGGACCGCGAGCTCCGCGCCGCAGTCCGAACGGATCTTCGCGACCAGCTTGGTGGCGAGGAGTGAGTGTCCGCCGAGGTCGAAGAACGAGTCGTCGACACCGACGGACTCAAGCCCGAGGACGTCGGCGAAGACCCCGCACAGGGTCTCCTCGAACGGAGTCCG
>NZ_JBSFET010000218.1:0-3526 GCF_053594575.1 Streptomyces sp. NPDC001880 | reverse complement strand
ACTCGTCCGCGATCAACGCGCCCGCACCACGTCGAGCAGGCCGGCGGCCACGGCCCACACCAGCAGCTCGACCAGCTCGCCCCGCACACCGTCCGGAATCTCACCGGCCGCGACGAGCCCGGCCTCGGCGGCCTGCCGTCCGACGCCGAGATGCTGGGGGTCCGGGATTGTGGAATTCTCCCGTGATCGTTTTCGTGTAGGGATTACCGGGCTTCGAAGGCATCCGGTTCGAGACCGATCCGGCTATCCGAAAAGCGGTTGGGCACAATGATTTACCGTGCGTCCGGTGACCTTCCGCTGTTGCCGGTCAGACCGGAAGTCCAACGGATTTCGGTCAGCTCCGTTGTGTATCACCGGCGGACGGGAATCCCGCGTGACGCATTTCGCGCGGGCACACCCCGAAGCGCTGCCGGAATGCCGTGCTGAGCGCGCTGGAGGAGGAGAACCCCGACGCATATGCCAGCTCGGTGATGGTCATGTGCCGGTACGCGGGCGCCCGCAGCCGGTCCCGTACCAATCGCAGCCGCTCCTCGCGGATCAGTGCGCGGGGGGTCGTCCCGGCTTGTTGCAGAGCCAGCTGTACCTGGCGCAGCGACCAGCCCAGGGCTCGCGCCATGGTGGCGCCGGTCAGGTGGGGGTCTGCAGCGTGTTCGCGGGCGTACCGGCGGACCACGGTCTCCACCTCCGTCAGGTGACCGGGCGGGGTGGGGCGGTCGTCCCCCGCGGCGAGCATGCACAACAGCTCGACCAGGCGTTCCGACACCGCGTCGAACTGGCCGCTTGTGAGGGCGTCGCGCTCCTCGTGCAGGCCGGTCAGTATGTCGCCCACCACCCGGCCCAGACCCGAGCGGAGGTCGAGGCCCAGGGTGAGCGGCGACGACCGGTTCAACCGCCCGTTCACCTCCTGGGCGGGGATCGACATGATGAACGCCCGCGCTGAGGCGGCCTGCAGGACCTCGAACGGCGCGCCGAAGGTGAGCAGGCACCCGGCGTCCGGGACCAGTCGCAGCTCCTGGCCGTTCTGGCGCAGCAGCAGCTCTCCGGCGACCGGCAGCAGCAAGCGGTAGTCCTCGTCCGGGCAGTGCCGTACCTGGTTCGTGGTCCGGGTGTACTTGATCGTGTCCGACCACCACTGGACGAGCTGATAGGTGGCGGTGCGCTGGCGGATCGTTCCCGCGCGGAAGTCGTCGGTGCGTGGGTATCCGTAGCCCATCAGGCTTTGATACGACGTCACGTGCTCGCCCCAGAATTCGGCGCGCTCACGCGACGTCACGTCCCGGGTCGTGCATGAAATCACCGTGTAGGTTTCCGAGGCCATCGAAACACCTTTCACTGCGGCCTTCTCACAGTGTGCGCACGACCGGAGTCGGGTCTCACGCTCATGGCATGAGGCCCCGGTAGTGCCGCAACAGTGTAGTGGACGGCGGTGCGATCCAGGCAGTGCGTCAGCGGCTCGATACGCACATGTGTGCGTGGAACTCGTTGTGTTGCGCGTGGTGTCAACTTTCCTACGCGCACGCGCAATTCCGGGCGTGCGATCCAATCCTACGGTTGGTTGCGGGACTCGACTGTGCGCTCGGGCGAGGCGGGTCCTCGCTGACCGGGATAGGGGCCGCTCCGCGGCCGTTCCACCTGGTGAAGGAATCCGTGGGCTTCGTGCCGGAGGCCCGAGTACCTGACTGAGGGACAAGATGGCGAACGTCGAACTGATCCAGAACCCGTGTGAGCAGCAAGCGGCAACCCGCTCCGTTCTGAGGGGGCCGGTGGCCCGTGGGGCCTGGGGACTCGTGGTGACCGCAGGGGTCGTGGGCACGAGCGCGGGAGTCTTCGGAGTCGTACCCGCGGCCGCAGAGCCTGTGTCGCGCACACTGCGGTACACCTGCGCGGTTCCGATGGCCGACGAGCGGCCAGGCACCGTGAAGATCGACTCGGACGTCCCGAAGTCGGCGACGGTCGGCATGCCCACACCGAAGTTCGTCATCCGTGCGGCGGTGCCGGTCAACGCGGCTGACGCGCGAGAGTTGCGGAAGGCGCGCATCAAGACCATCACGGGCACGGTGGACGCGAAGGTGCATGTGACGGCGCCGGGCGTCGAGACCGACCTCAGCGTGCCGTTCCAAGTGGCCAGGACCAGCGTTCCGGCGTCCGGATCGTTCCAGGTCAAGGCGACCGGTGTCGCACCGGCGCGAGCCTTTCCCCGACCGGGCGGGGCGAGAATCACCGTCGGCGACCTCACCGCGCACGTCACCGCGAGCGGCAGCATCGTGACCGTCAAGCTGGACCTGTCGTGCGGGCTGGATCCCGGGCAGAACAACGTCGTGGCGTTGTTCGACATCGCCGGGGCGGGAACGACGACCGGTCCGGCCCCGTCCGGAACGGCTGATACGGCCACCTCGGGCACTGCCGGGTCTCGGAACCCGAGCGACGACGCGAGGACGGACACGACCCCGGAAGGCTCGGCCGACCCCTCCGGCGCCATGGCCGAGACCGGGAGCCGGGGCACCGGGAGTCTGGTTGGGCTGGCCGCGGGGTCCGCCGTCCTGGGCACCCTCGCCGTGGCCGCCGCTTTCCGCTTCCGCTCACGCGGTAGGTGACCAGGGGGATGTCCGACACCGTACGCCCCACGCGGTGGGGCTGGTCGGCGCTGACGGTCTCGGCGCTGGTGGTGTCGGTCGCCATAGCAGTCCGGGCGGGAACCGGGGACGTGGACCCAAGCGGGTTGGTGGTCGGGATGGTCGGCCTGATGCTGACGGTAGCGGGCCTGGACCAGGCCAGGTCCTCCCAGGCCCGGGAAGACACCGATGCCGCCGGGCTCGCCGACCGCCTCGCCGTCGACATCAGGAAACGCGAGGAGGAAGCCCGCCAGAGACTTCTCGGCGGCAGCGACCGCACCATCAACATCGAGTTCGTCCACCTGCCCTCCCGTGCCCACCAGGCCGCAGACGCGGCACCCCACGGCACATTGGAGGAAGTCGCTGCCTACTACCGCGCTCTTGGGTCCGGCCGACTCGTCATCACCGGTGCGCCCGGAGCCGGTAAGACGGTGCTCGCCCTCCACCTCATGCTGCTTCTGCTCGCCGACCGGACGCCGGGCGGCCCCGTTCCCGTACGGCTGTCGTTGTCCACCTTCGACCCCGGCCCGACCAAGCTCGACGACTGGCTAGCCGACCAGCTCGTCCGCGTACACCGGCTACGCCCCGCCGCGGCAGCCGCCCTCGTCAGAGCCCGTCTGGTCCTCCCGGTGCTCGACGGCCTCGACGAGATGGATACCAGAGAGGATCCCGGGCTCGGCTCCCGCGCCGCGGCCGCCCTGGAGGCCATGAACAACTACCTCCACGGCACCGCCAAGGGCCAGCTCGTGCTTACCTGCCGCAGCACCCCGTACGCCGCTCTCGAACACGTGAGTCTGTGGGCGCAGGACGCCTCCCGTATCGACATCGCCCCTGTCAGCCCGGCCGCGGCCGAGGCGTTCGTCACCGCCCGGGCCATCGACCCGGACCGCTGGGCACCCGTCCTGGACGCACTC
>NZ_JBSFET010000217.1:0-3547 GCF_053594575.1 Streptomyces sp. NPDC001880 | reverse complement strand
GGCTCCGCCCCCACACCACCCACACCCCCCCCCCGGCTCCTCCCGGGGGCGCCCCCCCCCCCCCCCCCCGCCCCCCCCCCCCCCCCCCGGCCCCCCCCCCCCCCCCGGGACCGGCAAGCCCGAACAGTCCGCCGCAGAAAGGCAGTCGATGATGAACACCACCGCTGTTGCTGATCCACCCGAAGTGGTTCCGGCCCCGTCCCCGGTCCCGCCGTCGCCGGCACCGCCGCCGATCCCCATCGAGCTGGAGGCCGTCCTGAAGCGGATGCGGTTTCCGTACTTGCGCCGGGCGGCCCCCGAAGTCCTCGCCACCGCCCGATCTCAACGCTGGGACCCTGCCGAAGTGGTCCGAATCCTGCTGGAGGAAGAGATCAAGGGCCGGGACGAGGCGACCCGCCGCAACCACCGCCAGCAGGCCCAGCTCCCGTCGGGCAAGACCTTCGACTCCTGGCGCGACGCCGACTCCTCCATCCCGGCCCCGACCCAGCAGGCCTTGATGACGCTGGAATGGATCGGCCGCGCGGAAAATCTGGCTGTCGCCGGGCCCTCCGGCACGGGCAAAAGCCATCTCGCCGAGGCCCTGGCGAACAAGGCCATCGACGAGGGGCTGAAGGTCTCCTGGTTCACCCTCGAATCGCTCACCGCCCACCTGGGTCGGGCGACCGTCGACAACACCGTCTCCAAGGCCGTCGCGAAGATCACCCGATGCGACCTCATCATCATCGACGACATCGGCATGCTGCCCTCCGGACAGGCCGCCGCCGAAGCGTTCTACCGCGTCATCGACGCCGCCTACGAACGCCGGTCCGTGATCGTCACCTCGAACCTGCACCCCTCAGGCTTCGACTCGATCATGCCCAAGACCCTGGCCACCGCCGCCGTCGACCGGCTCCTGCACCACGCCCACATCGTCCTCACCGAAGGCTCCAGCCTGCGGCTGACCCAGGCCACCACCGGCCGGGGCGTCGTCCCGCTGAACCAGCCAGGCCAGAGCGCGTCTCCTTGACGGTTCGTCGGCTGACCAAAGAGACAGAACCTAGGAGCCCCCGGCCTCCTCGACGTTGGCGACCATCCTGCGCAGCACCTTGAGCGCGGCCACATACTCTTCGTCGCTGATGCCCTCGTGGGCCACGGCGCGCAGCTCGGTCACCAGCTCGCGCAGCCGCACCCTGGCAGCCTCCCCGGCATCGGTGAGCTGCAGGCGCTGCCCGGCGTCGATCCGGAGCCAGCCGCGGTGGAACAGCTGGTCGATGACACGAGCGATCTCATGCGGCCCGTCCGCGAGGGGCGTCAGCTGGATGACGACCTCCTCGCGACTCGGCGCCGCGGGGCCGCCGTTTACCCGGTTGAGCACCCAGTACTGCGGCTGCGTGACGTCGATCCTGGCCATAGCGTCACGCAGATGCCGGGTGACGGCTACGTGGGCGAGGCCACTCCAGTAGCCAATGGGCTGGGTGGCCAGCATGTCGTCGGTGGCGGCCGGATCAGCCGGCGCCTGGTCGGTGGTGATGTCAGTCAGCGGTCCCATGACCGCGACGCTATATCCCCCAACGCTCACACACCCCCATCCGAGGGACGAATAGTCGTACCGGGCAGGGAGGTCAACTGTCCACGCACAAGGATCTGAGATGTCCGCTCACCCGGACGGCCCGCTGTCCGTTGACAGTGCGGCCTGTTGTCCGGTACGGGCCATCTTTCCTGGGCTCAGGCCCTCCGTCGGGTATGTGGGCCGTTGTAGACGAACGGGCTTGCCCAGATCACGTGCTCGTCGTCCCGTCGGCTGCCCGCAATGCCGTACGCGATTCTGCGGAGCAGGCTCCACTCGGCAGCCACTGCGGCGTGACACCCAGGCCAAAAGGCCGTCGACATCGGACTTGGTGAGATGCTGCGCCCCACGGCAGACCGGCCAGCAAGTCATCCCACGTGCCGCTGCGGCGCACGCCGGTCCGAGGAAGGCACACATGACGAGGTTCCAAAGCTCCCACCCGGTCATGCCCATCTCCGGCGGGAGCCGGCTGGTCGCGGTCGGCCGCGCCCTCTTCGCCAAGCTCGCGGACGATCCGGTGGTGAGCGTCGTCGAGCTCCCCGACGGCCTCGGTGTCTGCCTTGTGCACGCCGCCCGCGGCGGCGGCAAGATCTACGTCGCGCCCGACGAGACGGCCCTCTTCGTGGGTTCGGCGGTCGACTTCGAAGCCGGCCTCAAAGCGTTCCGGGACGGCGTGCGCACACCGCTCGAGAAGTTCGACATCGATCGAGGGGAAGCGGACGCCTGATCGCTCCCCCGGTCGCCAGCGCCCAGGGAAGCGGCGTCGGGACGTCGCGGAAGGGATCACAGCAGCCCCCGCGCGGAGGTTCAGGACGGACGTACGCGACGCCTCGGATCCCCCGTCGGCAGGCAGGAAGACGACTGCGGGCCGGGCGCCCGGCGCGGCCCATGGGACACTCGCCCAGACCACCTGAGGAGGAACGCATGTCCCGGTCGTACCCCGAGTTCATCCCCGGCGCTGGAGCGAGCCTGGTGACGAGGAGCGTCCTCGCGGGCGAGAGTCGCGTCCGCTGGGTGCACCGCAAACCCTCCCGGCAGCCGGCCGACAACGGCTGGCGCGTCCTGGGCGACACCGACACGAGCGCATACCTGTCGGACACGGAGAACTGGGTGATCGCCGATTTCAACGAGCTCTGCGCCATCGAGCCAGCCCTCATCGGCATCTACGACTTCCCGATCGGTTCGGACCTCCAGATCGTGCGCGAAGGCCAGGGAATACGCATCGTCGACATCACCTCGGGCCACGAGGTCCCGCGCACCGCGTTCTACGTACCGCCACAGCACCGCGCGGACACGAACCCGGAGCACGGCTCCTGACGACCTGTGGCGGCGGTCGGCAGCGCACGTCGGATCGAGTCGCACCCGCCCGACGTCATCGGGCGCTGCAGGAGTGCCTGACGCCCGGCGAGGACGTCGATGGGGTCCCTGGCCTGACCCCGGTCTGACCCTCGCTCGTGAGAGCCCGTCAAATCGGACATCGCCCGTTGTTCCTGGTCAGCCCGGGTGGGCAAGCCGCCCGTGAGGACGGCTTGCCCAGCAGGAGACGGCTGGGCTCAGGAGCCGAGCGCGGGCGGGTTGCTGTGGTGGCGCAGCCGAGGCCACAAGGGATGTTCGGCGAGGGCGTCGAGCAGGATCGCGGCCACCGATCGGTCGACGGTCCGGATGCGCTTGACCTCGTCGATCACGAAGGGCATTCCCCGGGCCCACAGCTCGCGGGCGGCCGTGTTCATCCGCCGGCTGACGACACCCAGAGCCGTGAGGGCTGGCTTGCCGGTCAGCTCCGGGGAGATGTACTCCGCGATGACCTGCCCCCGGACACCGGGCACGACGCCGTGGGCATCGCTGCTTCGATCGGCTCGGTCGGTGACGCCTACGACAACGCCCTCATGGAGTCCGCGATCGGACGCTTCAAAACCGAGCTGATCAAATCCGGCCGGCCCTGGAGGACACTTTCCCAAGTCGAACTCGCGACGGCCGAGTGGGTCGACTGGTACTGCCACC
>NZ_JBSFET010000216.1:0-3600 GCF_053594575.1 Streptomyces sp. NPDC001880 | reverse complement strand
TTCTGCAGCGAACACAAAACTGACAGTAACGTGACCGCCCGAGTGTTTTCAGCGCTTTGCACCGAATAGCCCGCAGATCGCGGCGGCGGTAGACCGGCGCGAGGTCTGCGGCAAGTTCGGCGAATACCGCTTCCATCTGCTCGGGATCTGCACTGCGGCGCAGTGCAGATCCCGGGCCGTGGTCACCGTGCGCGGGGCCTGTCACCTCCGATACCGCGGTGCCACTGCCGCGAAGGCGGCCTTGGGTTCCCATTCCATGTCGGGGCAGGTCTGCCCCCGGCGCCCTTCGAGGAGTTTGACGATGCCCAGGCCGGCCCGGTCCAAGTCGTCCCTGGGGTCGCCGTCCGGGCAGTGCAGGTAGCCGGGCAAGGCGAACAGGAACACGAACGCGCTGTCCACGCCCTCGGTCTCGAAGATCTCCAGCAGTTCGCTCAGATATGCGGCCTGGCCAGCCTCGTCACGCTCGAACGCACACAGCCCGCGTTCTCGCGGCAGGCGTGACCGCGGCGGTGCGCATCGCGCTGGAAGGCTGGCTCCAGCCGACCGGGAACGCAGAGGCCGCCGGGAGCTTCGGCGCCGGAGGACTGGTCGTGCCCTCCGGCTCACTGCCCGACCATCTCCGCGCGGCGCTGGCCCCGCTCGCGCCCGCGTTCGACGCAGCCGAGCGACGCACCCAGCCGTGAAGTCGACCCAACTGGGGCATCCGCTGGACAAACAGTAGACCCGGAACATGCCGATGCACCCGGCCGTCATCATCCTCGTCAGCCGATTCAACGTAGGGTCGCGATCTACGACGGGAGTACTAGTTTGATCGGGGCGGGGTGGAATCTGCTACCCCCGCCCCACCGTGCGTTGCCGTGGAATCGAACCACGCTAGCCGTTGCCGGCGCAGGCTTTACAGGCCCGCTTGCCTCCCAGGGCTCAACGCTCGCAGCTCCCCGTCGAGGATTCGAACCTCGATTTCCTGGTCCAGAGCCAGGCGTGCTGCCAGTTACACCAACCGGGAATGCACTGTCCGGCCTGAACTATGAAACCCTGACGTCGGCCGGAGTGTCACCTGGTTTTCCCCGAGTGCAGGGGTCTCGCCCCGCCTACGACCGTCCACCCTTCCGAACCATGAGGTCCGGGTGTTGGCCGTCGCGCCACGGTGGCAGCACCGAGACCACGCCCTCTTCACACGGCAGTTGAGCCCCGTTGGGCAGGTTGGCCTTGACGGCGGTATCACCGCCCATCTGCGCAGGCGCCACACCATGCGGAGGTCGAAGAACGTCACCACCGCCGGCCCACGGGACGGGGCGTCATCCGCGGCATGGTGTCCATCACCGCCCGCCCCGCCGAGGTCGAGGACCGCAGGGTTCCCGGCCACTGGGAGGGTGACCGTGCGACACGAAGTCGCAGTGCGCCGTGAGGCGCTGAAAACCGTAGGAGGTGCAAGACCTCCTCGCTGAGCTGTCGCAGCAGCCCAGCAGGAGCTGAGCGCAGTCCAAACCAGGAAACGCTGGGGCGGGCGGAAAGCAGCGCTGACAAAGCCGAGACAGTCTGGAACTGCCAGATGGGCTGGGTTCGGCGAGCGAGATCGGACGGTATACGAGAGGAACCAGTGGTAAAGCTCCGTAAGCGTGTCACCGGCTCAAATCTGGCGGATATGGGCCGGGATGCAGCGCACAGTCGCTCGAATAGAGCGGCCGACTCCGTAGCTGGTATGCGATGTCAGTGGGGAGGCCACGGTGAAGGTCTGCGGCGTAACCGTGGCGATGCTGCCGGAGCAGAGCTGGATGCCAAGCCGATCAACCGGTTTTCAGTGAACACGGGAACCATCCCGCGTTGTTCCTACGGCTCGGAATCCATCCGGTGCGGGGGATAGGCGCGTTGTCCGTCGAAGGGGCGGGATGGGGCGGAGGCCCCGTAGTAGTCAGAGCGAGCGAAAGGCTCGTACACGGCCAAGGGGGCCAGCAAGTCAGCAGTACGGATACCGGAATACCAGGAGGACGTTGGTGAATACCGACGAGCTGGAATACGTCTTACTCAAGGCGGAACGCCGGGTACTGGAGATCCAGACCAAGCTGCACCGTTGGGCCAGTGATGACCCTCATCGCAGGTTCGATGATCTGTACAACCTCGCCGCCGATCCGGGCTTCCTACTGGTCGCCTGGTATCGGGTGCGGAACAACAGAGGCGCGCGCACGGCTGGAGTGGACGGCCAGACCGCCCACTACATCGAGTCCGTGCGTGGGGTGGAAGGGTTCCTCTCGGAACTTCGGGACGATCTCAGAGCCCGTACCTTCCAGCCTCTCCCGGCACGACGGCGCGCTATCCCCAAGACCAACGGCAAGGTCCGTTACCTGGGGATCGCGACCATCCGTGACCGGGTTGTCCAAGCGTCTCTGAAACTGGTGTTGGAGCCGATTTTCGAGGCGGAGTTCCTCCCATGCTCGTATGGGTTCCGTCCGAATCGCCGTGCTCATGACGCGGTGGCTGAAGTGCACCACTTCGCGTCCCGCTCTTACGAGTGGGTCGTGGAAGGTGACATCAAAGCCTGCTTCGATGAGATCTCGCACTCCGCCCTCATGGACCGGGTGAGGAATCGAGTTGGAGATAAACGTGTCCTAGCTCTGGTGAAGGCATTCCTGAAGGCGGGCATCCTTGACGAGGACGGCACGCTTGCGGGTATCAACGCTGGAACTCCGCAAGGGTCTATTCTCTCTCCGCTGTTGAGCAACGTGGCTCTCTCGGCCCTGGACGAGTACATCGCCCAAGGGCCGGGCGGCCCCGGAGCCAGTCCGTATGGAAGGTCCAAGCGGCGTCGTCAAGGTCTACCCAACTACCGCCTTGTGCGGTACGCGGACGACTGGTGCCTGCTCGTGGCGGGCACTGCGGCGCACGCAGAGGCCCTGCGGGAAGAGATCGCAGGGGTCTTGTCCACGATGGGCCTGCGCCTGTCGCCAGAAAAGACCCTGATTACCCATATCGACGAGGGGCTGAACTTCCTCGGCTGGCGCATCCAGCGTCACCAGAAGCGAGGCACCGGCAAGCAGTACGTCTATGTCTACCCGGCCAAGAAGGCACTGGCTGCCGTCATGGCCAAGGTGAAGACGATTTGTCGGCGGAACACGAATCTGACGCTCGCCGACCTGCTGCATCAGCTCAATCGGATGCTGCGGGGATGGACCGCGTATTTCAAGCACGGATGCTCAAAGGCGACCTTCAACTACCTGCGGTCCTACCTGTGGAAGGAGGTCATCAGGTGGGAGAGGCGCAAGCATCGGCGGACGCCGTGGAAACAGCTACGCCGACGCTACGGCATTTGGCCGGCTGACGGTGATACCGGGATGTTCGACCCCGCCAAAGTGCGCACTAAGTGCTACTACTACCGGGGCTACCGCATCCCAGCACCGTGGCCGAGCCTGTGCGGGCGGTCGCTACGGCCGGGTGAAGGTCATGTGCGTGACGCCGCTGGGGGTTGTCACGGACTCGGTCTGGAAGCGCTTCTCGAGTCCTTCGAGTCCAATGACAGCGAGCGCCTCGACTGGCGGCTTGGTCGTCGAGGGTGTCTCAAGAGGCCCGTACATCAGTAGGTGCTCCAAGGGGATGCGCAGGACC
>NZ_JBSFET010000215.1:0-3639 GCF_053594575.1 Streptomyces sp. NPDC001880 | reverse complement strand
CTCCCCGATCCCGCCCACCGGCGCATCCGTCACCGGCCCCTGCCACGATCCCAACAACTCCCGCTCACCCGGCAACAACACACC
Source organism: Streptomyces sp. NPDC001880 (assembly GCF_053594575.1). Taxonomy (NCBI): domain Bacteria; kingdom Bacillati; phylum Actinomycetota; class Actinomycetes; order Kitasatosporales; family Streptomycetaceae; genus Streptomyces; species Streptomyces sp. NPDC001880. The sequence continues at coordinate 3,555 of NZ_JBSFET010000215.1, read as the reverse complement.
CAACCGGGCGACAGCCGTGTCGGGCTCGGAGACGACGGTCTCCAGTACCTGGTGGAGCCTGCGGACCAGCGCGTCGACGGTGTCGTGGTTGAAGACATCCTTGGCGTAGACGATGCCGCCGCTCATTCCGAGCGGTCCGTCCTCGCCCTCGGGCCGGTCGGTGAAGTGCACGGTGAGGTCGAACTTCGCCGCGTTGATCTCGACCGGCTCTTCGACGACCCGCACGCCGGGGAGCGCGAGTCGGCCGTGGCTGTTGTTCTGCAGGACCAGCATCACCTGGAACAGGGCTTGCCGGGACGCCGAACGGTCGAGGCCGAGCGCATCCACCAGCCGGTCGAACGGCAGATCGGCGTTCGCGTGCGCACCCAGATGCACGTCGCGCACCCGGTCCAGCAGCTCAGCGAAGGACGGGTCGCCGGACACGTCCGTGCGCAGCACCACCGTGTTCACGAAGAAGCCGACCAGGTCGTCCAGCGCATCGTCGCCCCGCCCCGCCATCGCCGCGCCCACCGACACGTCCTCGCCCGCACCCATCCGCGACAGGACGACGGCCAAAGCGGCGTTCAGCACCATGAACAGCGTGACGTCGTGCTCGCGCGCCAGCCGCAGCAGGCCCTGGTGCATCTCCGCGTCCACCGTGAACGGGACCGTGCCGCCCACGTGCGACGGAACCGCCGGGTGGGGGCGGTCGTACGGCAGCACCAGCTCCGTCGGGGAACCTTCCAACTTCTGTTGCCAGTAAGCCAATTGTTTGCTGGAGACACTCTCCGGGTCGTCCTCCGAGCCGAGCGCCTCTCGCTGCCACAGCGCGTAGTCGGCATACTGCACCGGCAGCGCCCCAAACTTCGGAGCCCCACCCTCCAACCGTGCCCCGTACGCCACCGACAGGTCCCTCAGCAGCGGTGCCATCGACCAGCCGTCCGCCGCGATGTGGTGCAACACCAGCATCACCACGTTCTCGTCCGCCGACAGCGCGAACAGCCAGGCCCGCACGGGGATCTGCCGCGCGAGATCGAATGTGCACGCCATGGCCACCTCCATCGCGGACGGCAGCTCCTCCTCGCTGACCGGGGCGACCCGCAGCTCTGGCGCCGCATCGGCCAGGATCCGCTGCGACGGCTCGCCGTCGCGCAGTTCCACCGTCGTACGCAGGATCTCGTGCCGGCCCACCACGTCCGCGAGCGCTGCCCGCAGCACGTCGACGTCCACGCGGCCGGTCATGCGCAGCGACACCGCCACGTTGTATGTCGCGCTGGCCCCCGCCAGCTGGTCGAGGAACCAGAGGCGACGCTGTGCGTACGACAACGGAAGACGCTCCGGACGTTCACCGGCCACCAGCGCCGGACGTGCGGCCTCGCCCGGCTCGTTCGTCCCCTCCAGCCGCTCCGCCAGCCCAGCCACGGTCGGCGCGTCGAACAACACCTGAACCGAGAGCGGCACCCCGAAGGCGGTGCGGATCCGTGAGGTGAGGCGGGTGGCAAGCAGGGAGTGGCCGCCGAGGTCGAAGAAGGAGTCGTCGACGCCGACGGTGTCCCGGCCCAGGATCTCGGCGAACAGGCGGCACAGGACTCTTTCCCGCTCGGTGCTCGGTGCCCGGTAGACGCCGCCGGTGAACTCGGGCTCGGGGAGGGATGTGCGGTCCAGCTTGCCGTTCGGCATCAGTGGGAGCGCGTCGATGACCACGACCACGGCCGGGACCATGTAGTCCGGGAGACGCTCCGCCGCGAAACTGCGCAGGGTGGCGCCGCTGACAGCACCACCGCTCCCGACGTCTTCGGCGGGGACGGCGTAGCCGACCAGCTGGGTACCCGTGGCGCCCTGGCCCTCACGAGCGATCACGACAGCCTTGTCCACCGCCGGATGCGCCTGTAGAGCAGCTTCCACCTCACCCAGCTCGACGCGGATACCCCGCACCTTCACCTGGTCGTCCGCACGACCCGCGTACACGAGCTCGCCCTCGGCGGACCACCGTGCCAGGTCGCCCGTGCGATACATGCGTTGCCCACCACCGAAGGGGGCGGCCACGAACCGCTCGGACGTGAGACCCGGCCGGTTCAGATAACCCCAGGCCAGACCCACACCCGCCACATACAGCTCACCCACGGCACCCGGCGCCACCGGACGCAGCGCCGCATCCAGCACGTACACCTGCGTATTGGCGATCGGACGGCCGATCGGCAGCGCACCACGCGCCTCGTCCACCGACGCGATCCGCGCCCACACACTGTCCGCGCTCGCCTCGGAGAAGCCGTAGAAGTTCAGCAGGCGGCCCTCGGGCAACGTCTCCAGGAACAGCGTCGCCGTCGCCGGCGGCAGTGCCTCACCACTGCTCGTCCACGTCATCCGGCCCGCCGCCGGCCCCAGACCGCCGTCCTCCAGCAACGCCGTCAACAGACTCGGCACCAGCGTCATCCGCGTGATGCCGTGCCGCTCGATCAGTGCGGACAGACCCTCCACACTCCGTGCTTCCTCGTCATCGGCCACGACGACCGACGCACCGCGCAGCAGCGGGCCGAGGATCTCACTCGTCGACTCGCCGAAGCCCATGGACGCCTTTGCACAGCCGACGTCCGTGGGTACCCACGAGAAGCGATCGTGCGACCACGCCAGGCGGTTCACCATCCCGACGTGCGTGCCGACGACGCCCTTCGGCTTTCCCGTCGACCCCGACGTGTAGAAGACGTAGGCGGGACTCAGCGGTCCCGGCCGGCCCAGGAGTTCCTCGTCGGCGAGGGCGCCGGTGGCCAGCTCGGCCAGAGCGGCGCGGACGTCGGTGCCGTCCAGCTCGACCCGGGGCACGTCCACGTCCACGTCCGGCAGGCTCCGCGAGACGTCACTCGACGTCAGCACGAGCACCGGAGCGGAATCGCTCAGCATGAACGCACCCCGCTCGGACGGATACGTCGGATCCAGACCGACGTAGGCCGCCCCAGCCTTCAGCACCGCGACCAGTGCGACGACCATCTCGGCCGAACGCGGCAGATACAGCGCCACGAACGCTCCGGGACCGACCCCCTTGCGCACGAGATACCGCGCGAGACGGTTCGTCCGCGCGTCCAACTCGCCGTACGTCACGCTGGTGCTGCCACAGATGACCGCGACCGCGTCCGGCGTACGGGCCGCCTGCGCGGTGAGCAGCTCGGGCAGCGTGCCGACGGGCAGGGCGGCGCCGGTGTCGTTCCAGTGCGCCAGCAGCTTCCGCTCATCGGGCAGCAGGACGTCCAGGCGGCCGACAGTCGCGTTCGGCTCGGAGACGATGGTGCGGAGGAGGTGCTGGAGGCGGTCGAAGAGTTTCTGCGCCTCCGCCTCGGTGAAGGCCTCTTCCTGGTAGTCGAGCCGCAGCCGCAGCCCTTGGTCACTGGGAACGAGCACCAGGGCGAGCGGGTAGTGCGTGGCGTCGAGCGCCGAGAGGACCTTCGCCCGGGGTTCCGGGCCGTGCCCTTCGCTGCCGCCGTCGCCGTCTGCTGTGTCGAGGGGGTAGTTCTCGTAGACGGTGAGGGTGTCGAAGAGTTGTCCGGTGTTTGTCAGTTGTTGGATGTCGGTGAGGCTGAGGTG
>NZ_JBSFET010000214.1:0-3650 GCF_053594575.1 Streptomyces sp. NPDC001880 | reverse complement strand
GTCGAACACGGCTATCACAGTACGGACGGGCCCGTCGAGATCGAGTCCATCACTGCCAGGGCAGTGTCCGAGCGGGTCCGTGAGGCCATCGAGGTGACCATCGATGACCTCACCCCGGTCGAGCGCGCGGCCCTCGCCCGGTTCACCGACCTCGTGGACCGACGCCGGGACCGGGCGGGGGCGGCACTGGACGCCCAGACGCACCGCGAACTCGGCCTGGGTTGATCACGGGCCGAAGGCCCTGCGTGCGTAATCAGTCGTCCTTCCGCCGGGCGGGAGCCGCAGCGCGGGTCAGCGGGCACGGGTGATGGGGCGGGGCAGCAGGTTACGCAGGAGCTCGGCGGTTTCGGCTTCCATGTCGACGCCGCCGAGCAGTTGGTCGTTGATGTGGGCGAGGCGGGCGGCTGCCTCGCGCAGCGCGGTGATGTCGCCTGCGGTGTGGTGGGCGAGGAAGATCTGGCGGTGCAGCATCTCGCTCTCCTCGGCGGCGAGCAGGCCTCGGTGGGCGGCCCACAGGGCGCCGGGGATGTCGTTGGCTTCTCGGCAGCGGGTTGACAGTTCGTACGCGACGTCGACGATTGCGGAGACCATTTCCTGGATGACCGGCTCGGCCCATGCGTAGCGCTGGGGGTCGATGCCGGTGAAGGGCCTGCCGCGGACCAGTGCGAGTGCGCGGCGCAGGGCGAGGTCGCCGTCTTCGTCGTGTCGTGCCAGGCCTGTGCGGGCGAGGCGTTGGAAGCGGGTCCAGTCGCAGGTGACGGAGGTTCCGAGGCGGTAGCGGCTGTCTCCGGTGTCCTGGACCCGGGGCAGGTGGGCTTTGCCGTCGGTGTCCTTGCCGAGCCATGAGCGGGTGCGGGAGATGACGGCGTTGCGCATCTGCTTGTTGACCAGACGGCCGGGCCAGAGGGCGTCGTCGATGGCGTGGTGGTCCACGCCCGGGTTGAGGGCGAGGAAGGCGGTCAGTTCGATGCCGGCGCTGCGGCGGCTGGAGTCGATCCGGCCGCTGGCTCCTTCGATGCTGATGGGCCCGAGCAGCAGGACGGCTGGGCTCGCTTCGGCGAGGGGTTCGGTGCGCGGTTCGGGTTGTACGGCTGCTGCCGGTGGTTCGTCGGTGGCGTTCAGGACGTCGGCGAGCGAGGGGCCCGTGGGCTCTTCCTGTGGGCCGTCTTCGGCGGCTTCCTGTTCGAGTTCGGCGTACTCGGCGGGCAGTCCGTCGTCGTCCGCGTCGTTCTCGTCCGTCGTGCTCTCGGGTACTTCGGCGTGGTCGGTCTCGTCTGCCGGTGCCGGTTCTTCGGATGCTTCCTGATCGTCGGCCCGGGTCCATTCCGGTGCTTCGACGTCGGTGTTGCTCGCTGCGAGGGTGAGCAGTTCGATGGCGTCCGCGAAGTGTTCGTCGCTCAGGCCCTGGAGCTTGATGGCCAGGTCGGATCCGGGCAGGGCGAGGGTGTGGTCCGGGCCTTGGCACTCAAGGGTCCATGCGGTGGCCGGGAGGGTTGCGGAGGCGTCGGCGGTGATGACGGCGCCCGCCGTTCGGGGTTCTTCGGTGAGGGCGTCGAAGAGCGCGGTGACGTGGGTGTCGTCGCTGCCGGGCAGGGTGTCGGCGAGCAGGATGTGCGGTGTCCAGGCGCCGGCTGCGTCGTCCATGAGGCGTGCGGCCCGCAGGTTGTCCGCGCCGATGGCGGACAGGGCGCGGCGCTGGTCGGCGGTGTGGCTGGTCAGTTCGGTGGTGGCGTCGGCGAGGTTGTCGGTGCGGACGACTCGTTCGGGGGCTGCGGTGTCCAGGCCCGGGGCCGTGTCGGCGAGGGCGGTGACTTCCAGGTGGCCGGGCAGTGGGGTGCTGGCCAGTTCGACCGCGATGGCCTGCAGGACCTGGCGGGCGAAGTCGGTGTCGCCTGCCAGGTTCAGGATGCCGACGTGTTCCAGGTCGATCAGGACGAGGTGGCCGGCGTGGTCCCAGCCGATCGAGATCAGGGCGGGGTAGGGGGCGTCGGCGTTCTTCAGCTGTTCTTCGTCGGCCAGGTCCTGGCTGGAGGCCGGGCAGGTCCACAGGTCCTTCCGGCCGGCGGTCGCGGTGAAGGGCTTCATGGGGGTGGTGTCCTCGGCCAGGTGCAGTTCCACCTTGGCGTCGTGCAGCACGACCGCCTCGATGACGGGCAGTTCCCGGTCTGCTGCGGCGATGTTGAGGGCGAGGGAGCGCAGGGCGTTGCTGAGGAGGTCGAAGCCGGTGGGGTGTTGGGCGGCGCGCAGGCCTTGTTCGGTCGCGGCGGCGCGGCCTGTGGGCATGGGGATGCGTCGGCCGGGGCGGCGGCGGCGTTGCTGGAGCATGCGGCGGGTGGCGAGTGTGCCGACGAGCGCGGCGGCCAGGGCTCCGGCTCCGGCCCATACGGCGGCCGGTGCCAGGGCGGTTTCGGAGTCGGTTTGTGCGGCGGGGTCCGGGGTGCGGTCGCTGTCCTGGGTGGGGGTGGGGGTGGTCTGGGCGGGCTGTTGCGTGCGGGAGGGCGCGGGGGGTGTGGTGGGTTTGCTGGTGTTGGCGTCGTTGTCCGGTGTGGTGTCGGACGCCTGGCCTTGTTCCTGGTCTGGCTTTTCCTGCGGCTTCTCCGGCGCCGCCGGTTTGGCCTGGTCCTGTTCCCGGGAGGGTTCGGAGGCCGAGTCGGCCGGGGGCAGGTCGAGTTCCTGGCCCGGGTAGATGAGGTCGGGGTTGTCGAAGTGCCCGCCGACGGGGTGGGTTTGCCCTTGTTGGCCTGGTAGATGTCGTGCCAGTCCTCCGGGTCGCCGTACTTGTCGGCGATGCTCCAGAGGCTGTCGCCTTCGCGTGCCGTGACGCTGCTCGGCCGTTCCGTGCTGGCGGCGGGTTCGCTGTCGCTCTTGTCCTGCTGCTGTTCGTCGGCCTGCTGCTCGGGGGCGTGGGGCTGGGGGCTCTCGCTCGTCGCCGCGGTGGGTTCGGCGGCCGGGGCGGGGGTCCTGGCGTCGGCCGGAAGCTTGATGACGGCGCCCTTGGGCAGGTACTGGTCTCCGGCGGCGAGTTCGGGGATGTCGGGGTTGAGGGCCGCGATGTCCTTCCAGCGCTGGCCTTTGCCGAGGTACTCCTCCGCCAGATCCCACGGGAGTTCGGAAGGGCCGGTGACGGTGTGCTGGGGCCAGTCCGCGTCGGCCGCCGCGGAGGCCTCGGTGCTGGGTGCGGTACTGGTGCCGCTCTCCCCCACGGTGTGTACGGCGGTGGCCGCGACAGCCGGCCCCGGGGTGGCCGCGGATGCGGCGGTCGGGGCGAGCAGCACGATGCTTCCGATGAGGAAGCTGGCGAGTGACTGGAGGCTGCCGAGTCCCTTGATCCTGCGTGAGGAACGGCGGCGCAGCAGGGCGACGAGTTCGACCAGGACGGAGAAGGTGAAGGCTGCCCATGCGGCCCAGCCGATGCAGGTCAGGACGACGAGGAACAGTGTTCCGTCGTCCTGGGCCATGAGGTCGATGCCGTCGGCCAGTTCGGTTGGCTGGTGCCCCACGGCGAGCAGCAGGCAGGGGATGCCGATGAGCAGGGCGGTGAGGATGGCGAGTCCGGCTGAAGTCCACCGCCACCACGTCCGACGGCGGCAAGGCGCACGAGAAGAAGGACAAGAAGAAGGCGGATCCCGGAAAGCCGGTCGTCGCGCTCA
>NZ_JBSFET010000213.1:0-3738 GCF_053594575.1 Streptomyces sp. NPDC001880 | reverse complement strand
CGCTCGTTTGCGCAGCTCAAGGGGATACGAAGAGGGGCGTGCCATGACTCAATCCTTTCACGGAATCGAGTCTCCATTCGAACCGGGGCGGTTCAAGCTGCACCGCTCGTTTGGCAGCCCGGCAGGAGAGCCTCCTGCCGGTGGAGGTTTCGCGATCCACACCGAACCAGAAGGCCTCACTCGTTCAAGATCACCACACTCATGCCATAGCCATAGCCCTCACCAACCCCGATGGACAGCCCTTAGTCGACGCGGCGGGCGCGGTGGCGGACTTCCCGGAGCCTGACCTCCGACGGAAGGCGGTCCAGGCCTGCCGAGTCCCGTGCGTGTGCGAGCGTTTCCCCGCTCAGTTGCTCCAAAGTCCGCGCCGGTTCTGCGTGAGGCTTGAGCAACAGCCGTACTCGTGCGGCCGGAGCAGCACGCCGACCCGTCAACCGCACATGAGCCCGCGAGATCCCATCCAGCACCTGCGCCTCTTCCTCGATTGCGTCCTCCAGCGCACGGCCATTGAGTCGGACCGCCGCGTCGTCTTCGCTCTCGATGAGGACCTGGCCCAGCCGGTGCCTGTGCAACTGCGCCAGAAGCCACCAAAGCAGCAGCGCGAGGAGCACGACGAGCACCGCAATGACGGCCGGCCACCACCAGTCCTCCTCCCGCCACCGGGTGCGTCCCTCGGTGCCCAGCACGACATCGTCCGGACCGCGGAAGGGCCACCAGCCCGGCACGTCGAATCCCCAGTGGCGCTGCAGATCGAGCCCACCCAGCAGCACGCCGCCACCCAGGGCGAACAGTCCAAGGCCGAGCAGCCCCAGCAGCACCCGGTTCACTGCCTTGAGCATGGGACATCTCACCCCTTCTTCGGGCGCCGAACGCGCACGTCCAGCTTGGGCTGCTGGGCGAGACCCAAGTTCGCTACGGCTTTGCTCAGCGCGGCGTCCAGATCCGCGCGGACCTCGTTGAGATCGCGGAAATGTGCCTGTGCCCTGGCCTTGACCTTCCGGCGGCCGACATCGACCCGTGCCGATTGCACACCGGATACCCGTACGGCCCGGTCACGCAGAAGCAGGGCGGCCGCGTGACGGTCGAGCCCGGCACGGACCTCCCCCGCTCTGAGGGTCCCGGTGGGCTGCCGCATGGGTAGCAGTCTGCGCAGTCCCGGCGTCACCGCCAGCAGGAAAAGCCACAGGCCAAGGGCCATCGCCACTGCGGCCCCGACGGTCATCCAGATGTCATCCAGTGGCCGTGTGGCCAGTTCCTCGGCGAGTCGCTGTCGCCAGCTCATCCCGGGCCGGTCTGCCCGCACCGAGACCACGTCGTACAGGAGCAGCCCAATGCTTGCGACGGACAGCAGCGCCACAATGGTTGCGGGGATCCGTCGCGCGGACCAGAAGCGGCGCGCCGGCCGGCCCGCTCTATGGGCCGCTGCCTTCGCGCCCGTGCCCGGGGGGTCGCCCGCGGACGAACCCGCCTGTCCCGTACCGGAGGGAATGTCGCCTTCGCCGGTCGGCCGCCTGGTGTTCGCGCTCATCTCACTCTCTCCCGGTCTCTATGCCGCGAGTGCACCGAGTGCAGCCTCTCGACCGACACCGTGAGTTCGGACACGTCCATGCCGGTCCATGTCCTGAGCCGCTCGATGACCTCGCGGCTCACCGCAGCGCACTGAGCCCTGATGTCGGACGGATAGCCCAGCTCCACAGCGATGCGCATCCGTGCTTCGCCGAGCAGGGCTGGACGGCTATTGGCGGGATCGCCGTCCCGTCCTGCGGCGTGCTCGTTGCGCTCCGGTGCCGGCCGCACAGACGTCGTCACGCGTGGTGTCCGGCGGCCGGGCGGTACGTGGCGGGCCGAATCGGTGAACCGGCTCAGCGCCTCGCGGGCCACGTGGGAAGCGATTTTCGCGACGACATGGTCGGAGACGGTGGTCGCACCCCGCTCTCCGCGAGGAACGCCCGGACGGCGATCGACGTCACTGGTCACTGCCGTCAGTCTCCCCGAGCCTGTCGCCGGTTATCGCGCATCCGCTGGTGGTCGTCATGGCGGCGGCGGATGAAGTCACCCGGCTCAAGATCACCTTCCATCAAGCGCCCGGCGACAAGTCCGACGGCACCCAGTACCAGCACCAGCAGGAAGGCCCAGAAGCCACCGAAGTACCCGGCGAAGCCCAGTGCCATTCCGGCAATCAAGCCGACCACAGCCTTGCTCATCACGCGCTCCTTCGCTCAAGCGGGCTGCTCCCCCCTTGGCTACTGGACCCGCTGCTGCTCTTCTTCGTCCTCCTCGTCGGGCAGCTTCACATCACTGACCGCGATGTTGACTTCCACGACTTCCAGGCCCGCCATCCGCTCCACTGCGGAGATCACGTTCTCGCGCACGTCACTGGCCACGTCCGTGATTGAGACGCCGTAGTCGACAACGATCTCCAGATCGATGGCCGCCTGCACCTCTCCCACCTCGACACTGACCCCGCGCGTGACGGATTTGCCACTACCGGCCCCGGGAATCCGCTCCCGCATGGATCCCATCGAGCGTGCAAATCCACCGCCCAGGGCATGGACGCCGGGCACATCGCGTGCCGCCATTCCGGCGATCTTCTCTACCACTACGTCGGCAATGGTCGTCCGACCGCGAGAGCCGGGCGCACTGCCGTGCTTTCCGCCGGTGTTCTCAGTCATCGGGCTGTTCCTCCCTGAAGGAGATCACCTAGCACTCTTTGATCGGATTATATTCGTTTTAGTGGGTTTTATCAGAGGCGTGAACCGTGAGACGGGGTGGTCCAACGAGTGGTCCGCAGTACCCCTGCAGGGGCACTGCAGAGTCGGGGCGCAACATGGGAGAAAGAGAACCGCGGCCATGGAAGAGAGTGAGAGGCCGGTGCAAACTGAGGCGTGGATGCAGGCAGTACGGCGCCAGCTCGGCCTGGGTCGATTGCTCCCTCTCGGAGGGCCTGACGACGGGACGTGGATCACCGAGCAAGCGGCCGTCCGGATCCTCGGACGCACTGCCGCTGAGATTCCCGGCGTTTGGCTGGAAAGCCTGCGCATCGGACCGGCATCGCTCGGGCCCGTGTCCGAGCCGTCCGTCCGTCCACCGGCCAGCGCGCTACCGCCTGGCCCGCTCAGGATCGAGGCGGCATTCACCGCATTCATGGGGCAGCCACTGCCCCGCACAGCGGAGCAGTTGAGGAGCGCATTGCTCAACGTGGCCGCTGAAAGGCTCGGTCTGGCCACTGAGGCAGTTGATCTGCGCGTCACGGATCTCCACGAAGGCCCGGAGAGAGGCGTCAGGCCACAGACCGCAGAGAACGCCATGGGGCCCCCACCGGAGGCTGCAGCCGCGCGAAGCTCGCTCCCAACGTCCGGAACGGGATCCATGCGGGGCCCCATCGGGGAGCTCGCCGATGTCGCAGCGGCTGTTCCGGGCGTGGCCCGCCTCACCGCCGTGCTGGGAAGCCGCCCGGTCAAAATGGAGCAACATGACCATCCACCAGGCCGGCACATCGAGGTCCAGCTTGCGGTCGCACCCGGGTACCACCCGCTGGAAGTAGCCCTCGCCGTCCGGGCGGCGATAGCCGACGCAGCCACCAGTGACACTTCGGGCCCGGTAACCGCCGCCGTCCTCATCGCAGAAACCGCGGCCTAATACAGCAACCGCATCTGAGGGTTCTGGCCCCTGCGTTTGTAGTGGGAGCGGCGGGCTCTGGCCTGGCTGCGTCTGCGGAAGCGTGACCAGTGCAGGTGG
>NZ_JBSFET010000212.1:0-3771 GCF_053594575.1 Streptomyces sp. NPDC001880 | reverse complement strand
TGTCCTTGAAGGCGCCCCAGGTCTTGTCGTAGTAGGCGCGGAAGTCGGCGATCCGGGCGTCGTCGTACTGGCTGTCACCCATCGTCAGATAGAACGGCCGCCGCCGGCCATGCTCTCCTCCATGGCGGCCTCCGCGATCCGGTTGCCCAGTACCTGCCCGGAGCGCAGGGGCAGCGGCGAAGGGAAGAGGGGACAGGAGCCGGGAAGCGGGCTCAGCTGTCGAAGCCGAGCCCGAATCGGTCGAGCGTCCGCAGCCAGAGGTTACGGCGCCCCGCGTTGCGGTCGGCGCATGCCATGGACCACTTGGTGATGCCGATCCCGGCGGAGCGGATGGGCTCGGGCGGGAAGGGCAGGGGCTTCCTGCGGACAAGCTCCAGCCCGGTCCGCTCGGTGCGTTCGCCCGCCAGGAGGTCGAGCATGACCTCGGCACCGAAGCGGGTGGCCCCCACGCCGAGGCCGGTGAATCCGGCTGCGTAGGCGACTTTGCCGTGGTGGCTCGTGTCGAAGAACACGCAGAAGCGGGTACTGGTGTCGATCGCGCCACCCCAGCAGTGGGTGAAGCGGACGCCCTCCAGCTGCGGGAAAGTCGTGAAGAAATGCCGGGCGAGAGTGGCGAAGGTCGCGGGCCGCCGATCGTGTTCGGCGCTGACGCGGCCGGCGTAGTGGTAGACGGCATCGTATCCGCCCCACAGGATCCGGTTGTCGGCGGAGAGCCGGACGTAGTGGAACTGGTTGGCGCTGTCCGCGAAGCCCTGTCGGCGGGACCAGCCGACGGAGGCGAGCTGAGCCTCGGTCAGCGGCTCGGTCATCAACGCGTAGTCGTAGACGGGGACGGTGTACGGGCGGTGGCGCCGCAGCAGCGAGGGATAGGCGTTGGTGGCGAGCGCGACGCGTCGGGCGGTGATCCGGCCGTAGGACGTGCGGACGGTGATCACGGCACCGTGCTCGTCGAGCGCCACGGCGGGAGTGTGCTCGTACACCCGGACGCCGAGGTCGAGGCAGGCTCGTTTGAGCCCCCAGGCGAGCCGGGCGGGATTGACCATGGCGATGTCGTCCTTGTTCCACAGGCCGCCGAGGAACGTCGGGGAGTCGATCTCGGCGCGGACGGCATCGGCGTCGAGAAGGACCGGCTTGCCGCCGTACCGGGCGGCGGCCGCGGCCTCCTCCGCGAGGCCGTCGAGCTGATAGGGCTCGGTGGCCACGACGATGGAGCCGGTGCGTTCCCAGTCGCAGCCGATACCGTGTCGGTGGATGGTGTCCTCCATGGCCTGGAGGTTCTCCCGGCCGAGCCGTTCCAGGAGGCCGATCTCCTCGGGCCAGCGCTGCAGGCCGTTGTGCAGGCCGTGAGTCAGGCTGGACTCGCAGAATCCGCCGTTGCGGCCGGACGCGGCACCGCCGGCCTCGTCCGCTTCGACGAGCACCACGTCGGCCGCCGGGTCGCGTTCCTTGGCGACGAGGGCGGTCCACAGCCCGGTGTAACCACCGCCGACCACGAGCAGGTCGCAGGTGGTGCCGCCGACGAGGGCGGGAGCGGGCTGCGGGCGGCGCGGGTCGTCGAGCCAGAACGGGGTCGGCTCGGCGTCCCTGAGCGAGGAGAGGTGGTCCATGGGGGTTCCTTCGGATCGCGGAGGAACCCGGACACCCGGGCCCTCCGAAGTACCGCCCATGAGACTCCGGCGCCCATCACAACGTCAATGGTGTTGACGTAAGAGCCGCGGCGCTCCCCGAGAGGCTGAGCGAGGCCGTGGCGGCCGGCTGATCCCGTCGGCCCCGCCTGCCGTTCACCCCCCGGTCCGCCGGGCGCGAAGCGGGCGACAGCCTCCCGTACGCCGCGTGCGGAAGCTCTCAGCAGGGCGCGGTGGGTCGACCGGGTCGGCGCCGCGGACATCGGCCGTGTTCCGGGCCGGGCCCCCGAGAGCCGTCCCGGGACCTCGGGGCCCGGCACCTCGCAGGCGTACCTTCTGCCGCCCGGCACCGTTCGCCGGAGCTGCGGTTCCGGGCGGCGCGCCGGGGCTCAGGTGGCGGCGGGCCGGCTGGCCAGGTACTCGGTCAGGCCCTCGCCGGTGAGCGGGTAGTAGTCGGAGAGCCGTCCGCCCTCGTCGAGACGGCGGCGGGCGAACTCCTCCCGGTCCTGGTGCAGCAGGGAGTCCTCGGCGAGCGGGATCGCGTTCCGCTGCGGTACGACGACGGCGCCGTCCTCGTCGGCGACGATCAGGTCGCCGGGCGTCACCAGCGAGCCGCCGACGCCGACCGGCACATTGAACGCGGACGGGAAGAGCTCGGTCTGCGAGGCGTAGTGCGGGGTGACTCCGGTGCACCAGACGGGCACGCCGAGCGCGCGGACCCGGGCCGCGTCGCGCACCCGTCCGTCCACCACGATGCCGGCGCCGCCGCGCAGCTTGAAGTAGCGCACGAGCATGTCGCCGAGGCAGCCGGTGAAGTGGCTGCCTCGGGCCGACACGACGAGCACATCGCCGGGCCGGATGGATTCGAGGACGCCCCACAGCGGGGTCTTGCGCTCGATGTCCTCCTGCTCCGCGCCGTTGAAGACGTCCTCGCGCTGCGGCAGGAACTCCAGCGTCACCGCACCTCCGGTGATCTTGATGTCCGGCTCGCGGTGCAGCGGCACGGGGCCGTCGATGAACGTCCTGGTGATGCCCATCTGATGCAGCTTCGCGCAGGCCGTCGCCGCACTCACGCCCTTGAGGGCTTCCACCATCTGTGAGGTGGGTCGTACGTAGGCCGAGGTGTGGACCGGCGCTCGCATCGACTCATACGTACGGTTCTCCTCCGTTCCCTTGATGCAGGTCGCCCTCGTCGACGGCGCTTCCTGATCCCCAATCGGGTGCATGCACTTGCCTCTCCGCGTGCTCGCCGCACGCAACGCCAGTGACATCATCGCCTATCGATGGTAGATAACAGCCAATCGATTAGTGATGTCAATGTGTCAGGAGTCGTCCGTGAGCGATGCTTCCACCGATTTCGCTGATTCCCCTGTCCGCACCGGGTGGTTCGAGGCATCGCGCTTCGGGCTCTTCGTCCACTTCGGCCTGTACGGCCTGACTGCTCGGCACGAGTGGGTACGCAGCCGGGAGTCCATGTCCCAGCAGACGTACGACCGTTACCTGCACCGGCTCGATCCCGATCTCTTCGACGCCCGGCAACTGGCGTGAACCGCACGTGAGTCCGGGATGCGCTACGCGGTGCTCACCGCCAAGCATCACGACGGTTTCTGCCTGTTCGGCTCGGCCCTGTCCGCCTGCACCTCGGTGCACGCGACCGGCCGCGACCTGGTGCGCGAGTTCGTCGACGCGATGCGCGCCGAAGGTCCGCGTGTCGGCCTGTACTACTCGCTGCTCGACTGGCACCACCCCGACTTCACGGTCGACGGACACCACCCGCTACGGGACACCGAGGCCCGGCGGGAGCCGCGCGACATAGCGCGCGCACGCTCACGCTCCGCTCCCCGCACCCCAAGACCGCGTGGCCGTACGGTGGTTGCCCGCCGACGGGAGCGACGAGGACCGGTGGAACGAACTCAGAGGTTTGGCGCAGCACCCTTGAAGAAGCGGGGTGCCGCCCCTAGCATCAGCAATCGATAGACGATAGCGGTGGAGGCGAGGGCTACGCCCCGCCTCCACCGCATCGCACCACCCCGCCGGGCGGCCCGCACCGCGGACCGCCCCCGGGCCCCCCCCGCGACAGGTACCCCCGGCAAACTTCGACATAACACCAGCAATCCATTAATAAAAAATGAAAAGCACACTTCAT
>NZ_JBSFET010000211.1:0-3775 GCF_053594575.1 Streptomyces sp. NPDC001880 | reverse complement strand
TTCAGCGAGGACAAGGAACACGCCTTCCAGTATGGCTACGCCTACAAGCGGTTGTGCTCGCTGACCGGCTCGTTCCTGGACAACAACTGTTTTACGCCGCACCGGGGTGACTGGCTGTCGGTGGTCGACGAGGGCCTGAAGGCTCTGGGCGTCACTGCCGTTTCTGTCGAGGACTTCAGCTACAGCGACCTTCCCGATCCTCTGCCGTACACATACGTACCGGGCTGCGGCGAGTGGACGCCCGATCACATTGCGCAGGCGCTGGAGCAGTTCGAGGCCACCAAGCGGGCGGTCGACGAGTCGGGCCAGGCGCCGCCGCTGGAGCCTGAGGTCGTGGAGGCCGTCATGCAGTGTCTCGGCTGGATGCGGCACGCGGTGGGACGGCCGGGCTTTGGCATTATCGGCTTCCGGTCCTGAGACCGCCCCCGGTTCAAGCCCAAGGGCTGATCACCGCCGATTGCGGCCGGTGACAGAGTTCTTCCAGCACCCCAAGCAGGAAGGCGTCGGCAGCCCCTTCCCCGGACCGCGCCCAGGCGAGGGCCGCGTGCATCAGCTTGGTGTTGTCGGCGTCGACGAGATGGAGCGGCTGGCCGCGCTGGCCGGGAATCCGTCGTGACGACCGTCGAGCCGCGGGCGGGCACGCTGCTGGTCGCGGAGGTGGTGGGCCTGCTCAACGACGCCGAGAGCTACACGGTCGCCGACGTCGACGGACGGCTGGGCTGCCTGGAGCGCCGGGCGGCGCTGCTGCGGCAGCTCCAGCCCGGCCTCCACCACCCGCACTCTGCGGCGGGCGCTGGACGCCACCACCGAGGCCGCGCTCAAGCCCGCGAGGAGTGCCCGATGAAACGCCAGGTCAGCTACCAGTGGCGACTGTGCGAGAGATGGCCACGGCCGGAATGTTCACCACCAGCGAGCTCGCCCCGCCTCTCGCCGAGCGCGGCATCAACCTCTCCCTGTCCCAGGTCCACCGGCTCGTCACCGGCACCCCTGAGCGGCTGTCACTGCCGGTCCTGGCCGCGCTCTGCGACATCTTCGACTGCACCCCGGCCGACCTGATCGCCACCAGGGCAGAGAACGCCACCGTCCGCAGGGTCGCCACCGGCGATGTGGTCGTCGACCTGTCGGCGATCCGTCCCAAGCGCCCCCGCATCCGGCCGGAAGGATGAGCCGCACCCGCGTCCGCGCCGAGGACCTGTTCTGCACCCGCTGCGACCGTGCACTGCGGCTGGGGGCGAACCACTGGCCCGAGGGCTACATCTGCCAGAGCTGCATGACCAGAGCTCTGGGGGCGGAGCTCTTCGCGTCCTGGCACGTTCAGCGCCGTCTGAACTCCCTGGCCGACCGCGGCCCGCTCACCAGTAAGCAGGTTCAGCAGGCCCGCAACGAGATTCGTCTCGCGACCGCCTTTCTCGATCACCTCGCCGAGCGAGGGCGGACCCTCGCCGAGTGCACGCAGGCCGATGTCGATACTTGGTACGTGGGTGGCTACACCGCCCGGCGCCTGACCCACGCCTTTCTGCGATGGGCGATGCGGTCCAAACACATGCTCAAGGTCACCGTCCCGCATCGCTCCACGAGCAACCCCGCCCCGCTCGCTCAACACCAGCGACTCACCCTGTTGCGGCAGGCCGTCGACCAAGGCGACATTCCGCTCCAGGACCGTGTGGTCGCCGCGCTCGTCCTCCTTTACGCGCAACCGCTCACCCGGATCGCTCGGCTCACCACCGACGATATTCTTCACGAGGACGGCGAGGTTCCGGTCCGGCTCGGCGATCCTCCCTCGCCCGTCCCTGAACCGCTTGCCGGACTGCTGCTGACCTATCTCGACCAGCGACCGAACACCAGGACCGCCACCAATCCCAACGCCCGGTGGCTCTTTCCCGGCCGCAGGGCTGGACAGCCCATGACCCCGCACACGCTCGAACTCAGGCTTCGCCACGTGGGCTTCCCCACCCAGCGAGGACGCACGGCGGCCATCCGCCACCTCGTTCCCCAGGCCCCCGCACCCGTGATCGCCCGCATGCTCGGCTACCACGACGACACCACCGCCCAGCTCGCCGCCGAGGCAGGAGGAACCTGGCGCCACTATGCCCCCGGCGACCACACACGGTGACACCAGCGCCTCATGACCAGGGAATAGGCGTCAGTCGATTACGCGAGGTCGCCAGTTTCACACCCCTGGACGGCGAGCACCGCCGGTCAGCTGGAGCAGACCCTGTCCGGGCCCGGACGACTCCCTCCTTGGCACCCTTCATCGGCCCCTCGTTCCGCAGAGCGGCGGGGCGAGGCTGCGATGGATGTTCGAAAACCCAAGTGCGTCGGTTCATATGGGTCTGGGAACATGCCCGGATGGTCCACCGTTTCGAGCCCCTGGTCATCCGGCACGCCCACCGCCTTCCCTCCACCCCTGGTCCAAGCGGGCAAGGGGATGTCGTGGCACGGCAGTTCGACGCGGCGCTGACGTCCGTGGGATTCAAGCTCTCGGCAGACCTGTTGAAGCACCTGTCGGCGCTGTCCGAGGAGACGGTCGTCGATACTGCCGTACGGACGCTGGAGACCGTCCGGGCGATGGTCGGGGACCACGTTCAGCACAACGCCTACTTCATCGACTTCCCAGCCAATGTGCCGGACACATACGAGTTCTGGCACCAGTGCATCGCGCGGGCGCTCGCCGACGACATCTCCCGCGAGGGCACGCTCGACCAGCTCCGCAGCGGCGCGCTGGACCTGCTGACCCTGCCCTCGTACGGGACGTACCAGCACACGTACGCGGCGATGCTCGCCGTGCACGACGAGCTGATCGCCGCGGCGGGCGACCGCGTGACGGTTCTGCACCTGGGCGGTGCGCCGGACGACGAGGTCAGCGCGCTGTACCTGGCCCTGGCCGGGAGCACGACGCCGCTGGGCGACGAGGCCCTGCTCGACCTGGCGGCGCTTGCTGGCCACTGCGTGGACGGCCCGCAGCCCGAGGCGATTCCGGTGCGGGAGAACCGCGCCGTCGTCAACCGCGCCCGGCTCGAGACCGGGGCGGACCTCCTCGTCGACACCGTGACCGACGTGCTGCGTCTCGCGTGCGCGCTGTCGGACGGCGATGTGACGCTCACCGAGCCGACCCGGTTCCCGTCTCCCTCGCGCCGGGTCCGCCGCGCCCTGTTGGCGGGTCTCGACGCCGTCGTCGCGGCGTCCCCGGCCAAGCTGGCCGACGTAGCGGCGCACAGCGAGGCGTTCAAGCGGCTCGGCGAGCGCCTGCACGCGCACGAGTACCGGGCGCGCTGGCCGCACGCCGCCGAGGTGTTCGCCGTCGCCCGGGGCGAACGGGAGGCCCGGTCCCTCGACAGCCGGGTCGAGGAACTGCTCGGCGCGGGCGACGTCACCGGAGCCGTACGGCTGCTCACGGCCGCGCCGGGCAGGCTGTTCCGCGCGCTGGACCGGCTGCTTCGTGCCGGCGCCACCCAGGAGGAACGCGAGGCGGTGGTCGCGGCCGCCGAACAGGTGGCCCCGCAGGTGGCCGGCCGGGTCCTGCTGTCCGTGCGCGAGCACCTCCACAACCGCACCGCGCAGCACGAGGACGGCGGTGGACGCCGGGTGTTCGTCAACCGGCTCGGACGTGCCTGGGTCACCGACGACACCCGCGCCCCGATGCCCGCAGCCGAACGCGACCGCGTGCTCGCCGCCCTCCCCGCACATATGTGGTGATATGACTGATCTACCAGCCACCCGCCGCCGCGATGAACTCGCGCCGACCGAGGAGCTATCCGTGGACGACTACTCGCTG
>NZ_JBSFET010000210.1:0-3914 GCF_053594575.1 Streptomyces sp. NPDC001880 | reverse complement strand
GCCGTCCGCATCTACAAGAAGTACGAGGACGCCTCGATCTCCGTCGTGAAGAACCAGCCCTACCGGCTGGCCGCAGGGCCGCCGCGATCCGTCCGTGTTCCGCGAGCGAGTCGTCCGGGAGGAAGACCACGTCGGCGCCGATGTCCAGGGCCGCCTCGACGAGCTCGTCCACGATGTCCTCGCGGACCGTGCCATCCGTGAGGTCCGCGGCCTCGCCGCTCACCGGCTCCAGGTGCTTGTCCGTCACCCGGACCGTCTGCTGGAAGTGCTCCTCCACCGCGACCAGTCCGGCACGGCCCTCCCGCACGGCGGCCCACACCTCGTCGAGACCGCCGGCGAAGGCACGACGACCGCGCGCCTCGTCCAGCTTGCCGTCGATCTCCGCCGCGAACCGCCGCTGCCGTTCGTCGAGCGCCGGCCGCAGCTCCTTGAGCAGCTCGCTCGGTGGCATGTCGGCGGGCGCGCCCTTGGCGACCCGGCCGACGGCCGACTTGGCACCCTCCCCGACCTCGTCCAGCAGAGACAGCGCGGGGGCGAGGCCCACCAGATGGAGCGGGCGAGGGTCCTCGGCCAGTACCGCGCGCAGCTTCTCGTCGACCGAACGCAGGAAGTTGCGCGTCTCCTCGTCGCTGAAGGTGCTCGGGGTGTCGCCGACCCGCTCCTCGCGCTGCGGGTTGGGGGGCTCCTGCGGAGCCGTCAGCGGGAACCCGCCGGTCCGCTCCTCGCGCAGGGCGTCCGCAGTGCCGCTCCACAGGGCGGCCCGGTCGGCCGACACGGTGAGCGCCCAGAAGGGCTGGGCCTGCGCCTTCGCGGCGACCAGGTTGCGGGTCAGATAGGTGTCGCTGAGCACCACCCGTTCGGGCGCGGTGCGCGGAAGCTGCCAGATCTGGTGCTCGTCGGCGGTGACGAGGAGGACCAGGGCGTCCAGGGCGCGTCGGGGGTCCACCTCGGTGACCGCCCGGTCGAGTTGTTCCTGGAGCGCGGTCCGCGCCTCGCGGGTGACCGCGGGGTCCGCTTCCAGTCGCCCGGCGGCCTCGGCCACCAGGTTGCGCAGCCGAACGGTGTCCTGGGCGTTGTCCGGGGCGCGGCGGTGCGTCGG
The DNA here is from genome assembly GCF_053594575.1 of Streptomyces sp. NPDC001880. Classification (NCBI taxonomy): domain Bacteria; kingdom Bacillati; phylum Actinomycetota; class Actinomycetes; order Kitasatosporales; family Streptomycetaceae; genus Streptomyces; species Streptomyces sp. NPDC001880. The sequence continues at coordinate 2,815 of NZ_JBSFET010000210.1, read as the reverse complement.
CATGGTCAGGGACAGGGCCGGATAGGGCTTGACCGCCCGCAGTTTCTGCAACAGGCCGGCGGTCAGGGCATCCGTATCCATCGTTCTCCCAGGGGGTTCGGCCGGAATCCGCTCCCGAGCGAAGCGGGTGAATTCGACGAGTCAATTCATACCTTTTGATCCTAATATGGGCGAGTTCTTTCGTTGTTGTTCCCAGGAGGTGTATGCGATGTCCACGCTCACCGTGTGGAGGTTCCAGTCGGCCGAGGGTGCGGAGACCATGGAGACCTCGCTCAAGTCCCTTCAGAGGGAGGGGCTGATCAAGATCCACGACGCGGCCGTGGTCAGCTGGCCCGCCGATCGGGCGAAGCCCAGAACCAAGCAGTTGGTCAACCTCGCAGGCGCCGGTGCTCTGGGCGGCACGTTCTGGGGGATGCTCTTCGGGCTGATCTTCCTGATGCCGCTGCTGGGCGCGGCGATCGGTGCGGCGGCCGGTGCGCTGGGCGGCAAACTCACCGACATCGGCATCGACGACGACTTCATCGCCGAGGTCAAGGAGAAGGTGACACCGGGGACTTCGGCCCTGTTCCTGCTGACCACGGACGCAGTGCCCGACCGGATCAGCCAGGCGCTCCCGCATGGCGGTGCCGTGCTGCTGCACAGCAACCTGGACGCGCAGAGCGAGGAACGGCTGCGTGAGATCTTCGGCGACGACGCGGCCTGACCGGCCGGGGGAGAGCGACGATCCGCGCTCTTCCGTACTGCCCCGATCCTCCCTCGTGTGCGCGTCCCGCCCTGCCTTGCCTGTCCCTCCCTCCCCTCTTTCCCTATGGCCTTCCGAGCAGACGGAGCGTCCGTGAACCCGATCAGACCCCTGCGGCACGCCCTCGGCGGCCGCGCAGTCCGCAGTCTGACCCCGGCCGTGCTGGCCGCGTCGGTCATCGCCGGTTCCGCCGCCTGCGGCGGCTCCGACACCACGTCGACCGGCACGGCCAGAAGCATCCGAACGGTCTCTCCCGAACCGGCCATGACCCGGTCCGCGAGTCCCACCGGGCGTACCCAGCAGGAATTCGCCGCCTCGGTCTCCGCCGCCGCCGAGCGCAACCGGCAGCAGGCGGTGAAGCAGCTCGCAGGTGTGCAGGGCCGGGGCAACGCGGTCACGGATGTCTCGGTGACCGGGCAGCCGGTCGCGAAGTCCGAGCAGTTCCGCAGTGCCCTCGTCCGCGTCACCAACCACACGGACAAGGCCGCCTTCTACGCCGTCAAGGTGGAATTCCCCGACGCGTCGGGGAAGGTGCTCGACTCCGTGGTGCTCGGTTTCCCGGACGTCGCGCCCGGACGGACCGTCAACCAGCTCGCCAACAGCCGCAAGGCGGCCGGCGTCAAGACGGTCCCCCGGATCGCCCAGGCCGAGCGCAGCTGACGGCCGGGGCCGGGTGAGTACCGCCGCCGATGCCGTCACCGAGGCCCTGTGTGAACTGCACACGCGGTTCACCGGATTGCGGGACGGCCGACCGGCCGAATACATCCCGCAGTTGGCGCGGACCGACCTGGACGCGTTCGGGCTGGCCCTGATCAGCATGGACGGCCACCGCTACAGCGCGGGTGACGCCGATGCCCCGTTCACCCTGCAGTCCGTGTCGAAGCCGTTCGTCTACGCCCTCGCCCTGTCCGTCCTCGGGCTCGACGAGGTGTGCCGCTGGGTCAATGCCGAACCCAGCGGCGAGGCGTACAACGCCATCAGCCTGGAACCGGGCACCGGGCGGCCCGACAACGCCATGGTCAACGCGGGTGCCATCATCACCACCGCGCTGATCCCGGACGCCCCCGACGTCCCGAGGTTCGACCGCATCCTCGACTGCCTGAGCCGCTTCGCCGGCCGGCGGCTGGACGTGGACGAGCGGGTGTATGCCTCCGAGGCCGCCACCGGAGACCGCAACCGCGCCCTCGCCTACCTGATCCGGAGCACCGGGCCGCTGCCCGTCGACCCGGTCGCCGCGGTCGAGACGTACTTCAGGCAGTGCGCGGTACGGGTCACCGCACTGGACCTGGCCGCGATGGCCGCCACCCTCGCGCACGGCGGAGTGAACCCGCTCACCGGTGACGCGGTGGTCCCGGAGCCGGTCGCCGCGCAGGTGCTGGCGGTGATGGCGACCTGCGGCATGTACGACGCCTCCGGCGACTGGCTGCTGCGTGTCGGGCTGCCCGCGAAGAGCGGTGTGTCCGGCGGGCTGATCGCCGCCGGACCCGCGCGGTTCGGCCTGGCCACCTACAGCCCGCGGCTGGATCCGACCGGCACCTCGGTGCGTGGGCGCGCCGCGCTCGGCGCCCTGTCGGAGCGGCTGGGCCTGCATCTGATGCACAATCCGGCACTGGCCGCCAGAACCGTCACACTCGTCGCCACCGCCGACGAACTGCCCACCGCCGGGGCCGCACCCGGGGAGCGTGCCCCGCGCGAACGGGTCGCGGTCGTGGCCGCCCAGGGCGCCATCGACTTCACCGCGGCCGAGCGCGTGCTGCACGCGCTGGACGAGTCCCGCCCCCGGTCGACGGAACCGGTCGTGCTGGACCTGCAACAGGTGACCGGCGTCGACCGGGTGGCGCGGGCGATGCTGCGCGTCGGCCTCGGCCGGATCTCGGCGGACGGGGTGCGTACCGCCGTCGCCGACCCGGCGCGCCGGCTCGCCCTGCCCTGCCCCGGACAGCAGGACGCGGCGACGGCCCCTCGGTGGTTCGCGACCCGTGCGCAGGCCGTGCCGGGTGGTCCAGGAGGGACTGGTGGAGGGTGGGCGGGCCGGGCAGCACCGAGATGCGTTCGGCGGCGATGTTGGCCAGG
>NZ_JBSFET010000209.1:0-3922 GCF_053594575.1 Streptomyces sp. NPDC001880 | reverse complement strand
GAGAGCGTGATGTGCCAGTACCAGGCCCGGTAGTGCCGGACTTGGTAGTGGTCCAGGCCGCACTCGCCCTTGGCGGTCTGGAAGCACTCCTCCACCGCCCACCGCGCGGCGGCCACCTTGACCAGGTGTCGGCGTACGGACTTTCCTCCCCAGTTGCGTACGGGCGAACGGGCTCTGTCGCTGATCTTGTTTGCGCCGTGAGGCGCTGTTGGTTCGAGTGGAGGTGGAAGACCACGGTCGATGGGCTCCTTCGCTCGCGCGCTCGAGGACTTCTTCACCCTCCGCGGCCTGTCCCTGCCCACCGACCAGGCCGAACGGCTCGCCGCCGGGCGACGCAAGCGTCGCGTCGACGCCGTCCCCGAAACTCTCCGTCCCGCCGTCCTCGCCTTCGACGGCTCCCGGATGCGGGCCCAGGACCGGGCCCGCCGGGCCGGCACCCGGCCCCGCAGCGACCACACCCTGGAAACCGCCCTGGCCATCCTGCGTGACCTGGCCCTCTTCCTCGTCGAGCACCGTGGCAAGGACGACTGGGCCCTGGTCGACGTTCACGACGTCGAAGCCTTCCTGGCCACCTGCCCCGGGCCCGCAAGCGGCGGCTGACCGTGCTGCGGCAGTTCTTCCGCTTCGCCCGCTCCAAGCACATCGTGCTGGTCGACCCGACACGGACTTTGACCGCGAAGGAGCCGAACGGCTTCCGCGGCCGCACCCTCACCCTCGACCAGCAGCGCGACCTCTTCCGCCGCTGGACCACCAACGAGGATGTCCACCCGCACGAGGCCCTGGTCGGCATGCTTGCCCTGCTGCACGGCGCCTCCAGCTCCGAGGCCCGGATGCTGCAGGTCACCGACATCGACCCGGTGCCCCAGAGCGTCCGGCTCGGCAAGCGGCCCCACCCCGTCCCCCTTGACCCGGCCTCCTGGGATGTACTGCGACGCTGCCTGGCCCACCGCGAGGCATGGCCGACGGCCAACCCGCACGTCATGGTCACCAAAGGAACCAAGGCCGGGCGAAGCCCGGCCTCAACTGCCTATCTGTCTCACGTCCTTGACGCCTGCGGATACCCGCCCCGGACGATCCGCAGCACCCGCCTCGTCGACCTCGTGAACACCATGGACCCCAAACTGGTCGCGGCCGCCTTCGGCATGGACCCACAAGCCGCCCTGATCTATCTCGCCGACCACATCGACGAGGGGCGACTTCCTGCCTCGGAGCCGGGCCGGAAATGACGAGAGACAGCACCGGAGACTCCCGCAAAATTGCGGCCATGACCGTCTTCTCCTGCAGTGCCTGTCAGCAGCGAATCAGCCCCGACCTCCGGGAAGTACCAATGCCGCCGCCGGTAACGGAGGAAGCCCCCGGACACAGGTTCCTGCCGCCGCTGATGCCGCGCGGATCGTATGCGGTCAGCCCTCACGCCGGCGTGTTCGTCCTCAACCCCGACGACATCTCAGGAGTGGCCAGACACCCTTACCGCGGGCGCCTCAACGGATGCTGCGGACTCGACGGCTTGGACGGCCCTTCTCGTAACGCTTCGAGATGACCTGGAAGACCAGGTTCGCCTCGGCTCGTTCGAGGGGCTGGTGTTGGGTCGGGGGCGGGACGCCGTGCACCGTTTCCGGTGTCGGTTTTCCCATCCCCGCCCGCCGAACCGGACGTGCCCGTTGGCCGGGCATCCGGCTCTCCACGTGATCCAATGAATCAGGCGAGGTATTCGCTGACCTGGCCGACGAAGGCCACATCGTCGTGGCTGGTCCGGCGGAAACGTGCTCCGCCCGGATTGACCTCGTCGATGTTGTAGCGCGTGCTGATCTTCGCTCCGCGGAAGCGGTAGCGCTCGACCCGCATTTTCGCCGGGTTGTAGAGGACGAGCCCGCCCTCGGTGATGCGGTCCGCCCCGTAGTAGCGGCGGCGCAACTGTTTCCAGGTCACGCGGGGATGCTTGTAGCGAATCCAATGGATCAGTCTCCACCATGCGTACCAGCCGAGGTAGGAGAACGTCTTCTTGGATGCGCCGTAGCGGAAATAGGCGGCCCAGCCCCGAAGGACCGGGTTGACTGTCCGCAGCACCTCCTCCAACGAGAGCGATGTCGTGCTTCGCCCCGTCAGTTTCTTGATCTTGTGCATCACCGATGCCAAGGCTTGCTTGGACGGAATGGTGAGCACGACACGACGGCCGTCGCCCCAGGATCTCCGCTGGATGTGGAATCCGAGGAAGACGAATCCGTCGTCGATGTGGGTGATGTGGGTCTTCTCGACCGAGAGGGTCATCTTCAACCTGCTGGCCAGCAGTTCGCCGATCTCCGCTTTGAGCGATTCGGCCTCGGATTTCGTCCCGTGCACGAGCACGATGAAGTCGTCGGCATAACGCACGAGCCGGAAGTTCGGCCGCCCCATCCGGCGCCGGTATTGCCGACGCCAGGGCGGGGTCATCTCTGTGTTCCAGATCCGCGAGAAATGCCGGTCCAGTACCGAGAGATAGATGTTGGCCAGCAGCGGGGAGGCGACTCCTCCTTGCGGAGTCCCCGTGAGGGTCTCCGCGAATCCACCGTGCCTCTCGACAACCCCGGCCCGCAGAAACGCGCTGACCAGCCGCAGGACCTTGCGGTCCTTGACGCGCTCGGCCACCAGGTCCATCAGAACGTGGTGGTCGACGTTGTCGAAGCAAGCCTTGATGTCGCCCTCGATGACCCACTCGTAGGTCGACGGCTTGCAGGTGAAGTGGTGGATCTCGGCGATGGCATCCTGGGCCCGACGGCCTGGCCGATACCCGTAGCTGGACGGATAGAAATCGGCCTCGAAAATCGGTTCCAGGACCAGCTTGAGCGCCATCTGCGCGACGCGGTCCCGCAGGGTCGGGATGCCCAGGTAACGGAATTTGCCGTTCTTCTTGGGAATCACTGCTTGCTTGACCGGCAACGCGGTGAAGGAGCCGTCCTTGAGTGAGGAGCGAAGCTCCTCCAGGAACGGAATCACTCCCTGGCGTTCCTCGACGTGGTAGCGGGTGACCGCGTCCACGCCTGCTGTCCTGGCACCCCGGTTGCCAGACACCCGCTCCCAGGCCACCAACAAGGTGGCCCGGTCGCAGATCAAGTTGAATACATCATCGAACCGGCGGTCCGGCTCGTTCCTTGCCCATCGGTGCAGCTTGATCTGATGATCGAGTACCCGCCGCTCGGCCGTCATACTGCCCGGCCAAGTTGTCGGCGGCGCGTCGTTATTCAACAACGTTCCTCCCCGACAGCAGTCCTGCTGCCATCACGCTGTCGCCCTTCCCCATGTGACCGGCTTTCCCGGCCTCCGAGTACTACGGCGACTCCGCCACGATCTGGTGTCATCAGCGGGCATTGCGCCTGCCCGCCGCCCGGCTGGCCGCCGGACGGGAAGGGCGATGCCAGATCGCTTCCCACGTTCACTGAGAATCTCTGTGACGGCTTCGGTGCCCAGCTATACCCCGGCAGCATCGCCACGGACCGCACATCGCAGTCTTGGTCCGGGCCTCCCGACGCCCATAGGCTAAAGACGTCGAAAGAGGAGATCCCATCGGCTATGGCGATCTCCAGCACTGCAAAGCGGCCCATCCACCAGGTTCGGCAGGCCGCTGACGACTCACGGGACGTCAACCACTGGTTCAGTTTCCTTGCACCCATTCCGTCTTCGCTTGCGGGCACGAACCGTCTGGTGGTGTCGATCCGCCCCTACGTTGTCGAGGCTGCTTCCGGCCTCACCCCCAACCCGGGGTTCAACCTGCCTCCAGCTTCAACCAGTCCCTGCGAGGACTGGCGGCGGGCCTCTCATCCCGCGAGATCCATCAGCGCCTCGTGGCGCACAGCCGACTTCGTCGACCACGAGAACGCTGGGCCGTAGGTAGGTGCCGAGCTTGTTCGTCAGACGGCCGGCGGCCTCGGCGGCTTTGAGGTTGCGG
>NZ_JBSFET010000208.1:0-3932 GCF_053594575.1 Streptomyces sp. NPDC001880 | reverse complement strand
GACGGAGGCGACCAGGGTGGCCACGGCGTCCACGGCTGCCTGGCGGCGGGCGATGGCCTCCGAGCCGCGCAGTGCGGTGCGGGCCTGGCGGCTGGCCAGCAGCCCGGACAGCAGAGCCCCGGCGAGTGTCCCGGCGATGGAGACGATGGCGGTGATCATGACCTGCCCCCTCCCACCGATGTACGCGGTTGCGTACGTCGAACCGTACGCAACCGCGCATAAGGGTGCAAGAGGGACGCCCAAGATCCTCCACGCGCCTCTCTGTGACGCGAACGCAAGCCGCCCCGGGCTGGTAGTGGGAGCTCTCATTTCCCTGACCAGGTAATCCTCACCCAGTGACCAGCCAATCCTCACTGCTTGTCCAGCACCAGCGCCTGGCCATCACTGCTCAACACCCCATAGAAGCAACCGAATCGGCCCGGCCCACAGCGCCCAAGGCCGGACACCGGACTGAGAATCATCTCGGACACGGAAGCGAGAACTCCCACGGTGGCTTCCGCTTCGCTCCAGCCACCTGGCGTGCTGCGCATGCTGACGGTGTGCCACGCAGGGCGTGGCACACCTACGGGCCTGGCGGCCCGGCAGCAGCTTGAGGGTGGGTGCGGGGGGTTACTCGGGCTGTGTGACTGTCAGGGCCCACCGGATGTCATCACTGGAGGCATCGACCCCTACGGTGAAGGAACCTGATTTCACAACGCCCGCGTTCATGGTCACCGAACCCACGCCTGCACTTCCGGCGGGGCAGTCCACGGTGAAGGCTGCGACTTGCGTCTGCTGCTGCATCGTCACCTGCACGCTGCCGCGGCCCTCGCAGGCCACGGTGAGCACGGTCGACAGCCCCTCCCATGCCCCACCTGAAGCAACACCACCGTCTCCGGTCATTTCCTCCACCCATACCAGGCCCTCCGGCCCAGGGTGAGGGAGAAGACCTCCGGTCGCCGCGGCAGCGGGCACCACGCTTATGGCTGTCAGCCCGCAGGCTGCCAGCATCGCCACGGCCATGGTCTTCCTCACGCGCATCACATCTGCTCCTCGGTCAACTGGTCATGGAGACGGCAGTATCACGAGACGGGAGCGAGGTGGTCATGAGTACGCGTACTCATGACCACCTCGCGGTGCGCGTGGCGGACAGGTGCAATGCGGGGTGGGCGGCAGGCGACGGGGCAGGAACGCGGGGGAAGGCCACCCGAACAAAGAGAGTGGGCGGAGTGGAGTAAGGGGCCGCCAAGGCTCCGGAGTGGCTTGCGGCGAGGAAGGCTCGCTCTCGGTCACGCCAGCACAGCGCACCGCAATTGCCAGCTCTGCCCCCCTCCCCATCTGGGTGCGCTGCCTCGTACGCGCCGCCGGCATCCAGGGACAGCTCAAAGACCGTGCACCGGACAGTCCGCTCTTCCCCCTCATCACGGCCCAGGGCGGCGAACAACTCCGCCTCACCGCAACGGGAATCCGCTACAAACTCGGCCACCACCGGTAGAAGGCGATACCGGCGGCCCCCGTCCCAACTGTCAGCACCCAGCCCCTGCCATCACAGCGCTAACCAGCGACAACACATCTCACGCTGTACCAACCGGCACCCAAATGACCCGCATCATCACCAAAAACGTCAGCACCAAATCGGCATCCCTGACAGCAGCCGAGTCACCCACGACAACCCACTGAACAGCAGAGAGTTCGATACTCACTCACTGAGCCTTTTCCAACCTCATACACGTACTGCTCATCGGCCTGCGGGCGGCTGAACCGGTCTGTAGCGGGAGCGTGACCAGCAGATCCGCAGTCGGTCCCGGCGGCCCAGACGCTCCGCCGAGCATGGTCAGCGGCGCTGACAGCGGGGTTAGAAAGGGCTTAGCTCTCCGGCAGTTCCCATGAGGCGAACCAGTGGGGGAACGGTCCGGCCGAGGGCGGGAAGGCGAACGGCGGGGTGCGGTCGGTGAGCAGGCGCAGCACGAACTCGCCGGTGCCGCAGTCGAAGCGCTGCCACTCACCGCCCACGTACTGCACCAGAACCGGCCAGTCGTCGGGATCGGCCGGTCCGGTCAGCCAGTGGAAGGTCAGCTCCTGCTCGGAGGTCCCCCATATGAGCACGCCGCCGGGCGCGGGGTGGACCGGGTATGGCCTGTACAGGTCGGCGTACCGCGCCATGTCCTGGCCCCAGGAGACTAGATCCGTGCCCAGCGCACCCGGCACCAGCAGGTCCAGGTACTCGTCGAAGCTGCCCGGGCCGAAGGCGTCGACGATGTCCTTGTAGTCACCGGGCAGCGCGGTGCCCAGCGCTGCCTCCGTCGCGGCCCAGTCGACGCCGCACCGATCGGGCTCCGTCCGCCCGGTGGCCTCCCGCAGCAACGCCGCCCACCCGGCACCGGGCGGGCGGGTGAACGCGCGCCGGGCGAGGACCACGACGCGGCGCGGGCCATCAGCGGTGGCCGTCACGCCGTATCCGAACCAGTGCTCGGCCAGCACCCACCCGCGCAGTTCCAGCAGCCCGCCCTTCCCGCCGATGGGGAGCCCACCCTCCCCGCCCACAGGCGGACCGTCGGGCACCCCTGCCGCCCTACCCCCGACGACCCACGCACTTACCGGCAGACCCGCCCCGTCAATCACGTCCGCAGCGACGCGCTCCAACTCGGCCATATCCTCCGCGTCACTGGGCACACAGACATGTCCTGCCCCATGAATGGGCAGCGGGCAGTGCAATTCGGGCGCGCGCCAGGCGTCGTTCAGACGGGCGCGCAGAGCTGAAGCGTCCACGCGGCCAAGTGAACAGCACGGCACTGACATTGAGCCTTTTCAACCGGCATCAGCAGTACGCTGTTGGGCTCATAACAGGATGAAGCCCCTGGTGGGTGGGTTTTTCAGCCAAGATCACCAGTCTGTCAGGAGCTTCCGCGTGCTTGTCTACCCGTCCGGTATCGACCTGTCCAGCCGCACTCTGCAGCACCTATCCGGTCTCCTCGCAGGCCACCGTCGACGGATCGGCTCTCGCTGGCGTCGCCTGACCTGTGGCCGGCAGGCCGTGCTCGTCCTGGCCCACCTGCGCTGCGGCGACACCTACGCCCGCCTCGCAGCAGGTTTCCGCGTCGGGATCGCGACGGTCCACCGGTACATACGCGAGGCCGTGGACCTCCTGGCCGCTCTCGCGCCCACGCTGGATCAGGCCATAGCGACGGTCCGGAAGAAGGCTTACGTGATCCTCGACGGCACCGTACTGCCGATCGACCGCATCGCCGCCGACCGCCCGTACTACTCGGGGAAGAAGAAGCACCACGGGATGAACGTGCAGGTCCTCGCGGATCCAGCCGGCCGCCTGATCTGGGCCTCGGACGCGCTACCCGGAGCCGTGCACGATCTGACCGCGGCCCGGACCCACGGCATTCCCGCCGCTCTCGCCGCTGACGACGTCAAGTGCTGGGCTGACAAGGCATATCAGGACGCAGGCCCTGCTGTCCGCGTCCCGTTCCGGGGCAAGAACCTGCGCGGCTGGCGTCGTCGTCACAACCGCGATCACGCCAAGATCCGCAGCCTCGGCGAACGCGCTTTGGCCACCCTTAAATGCTGGCGCCTCCTGAGGAAGCTCCGCTGCAGCACCACCCGGATCACCGCCGTTGTCCGTGCCGTCGTCGCACTCGAACTCGCCGCCTGATCACGATGGAAAAGGCTCACTGACATCACGATGCCGAACCACCACCGACAAAAACCCGCAGATCATCACCCGAGGCGACTGACGGGCACTCAGAGAGGTTCACAGGGTGGCCTACGCGGCGAAGCCGATGTCTGACGGCCGACTCAGGTGTCGCGCAGGCGGACTCGACGCGGCGCAGGGCACTGGACCGTACGGGAGGCCGAAGGGGTACGCGGCGAGATCACCGTCGTCGTCGAGGGCGCGGCCGAATCCGGGCCCGAGGAACTGGACGCCGAGGAGCTGGTGCGCAGGG
>NZ_JBSFET010000207.1:0-3947 GCF_053594575.1 Streptomyces sp. NPDC001880 | reverse complement strand
GCAGAAGGTCCCAGCAGATGTAGGAGGCCGGGTACCGGGTTGCCAGGGCGCGGGCCCGGGTCGTGGATGACGCGGCCCGTGACTGCGCGGCGGCGAAGTCGAGCCGGCCGTTCCGCCAGATCACGGCCTCGCCGTCCAGGGCCGTGCCGGGGCGCAGTTCCATGGCGGCGACGGCCAGGTCCATCCAGTGCTGGGTGACGACTCTGCCGGACCGGGCGTACAGCACGACGGTCTCCTCTGTACGGCGCAGCACTGTTCTGTGGCCGTCGTTCTCCAGACTTTGCTGTGTCTCATGAGACACATGTGCGCCGCCGCCACTTTCGTCGACAAGGCCACTTCAGTTCAGGGCCGCAGCCATCCATCAGTGTGACGGCGCGTGACGCGGGTGGGCCTGGCAGGAGCCTGTCTGGCAATGCGGTTCTGATTGCCTTTGTCCATTGCCTGTGAGGCCTCGGATCTCGTACGACGATCGGCTGCGCGACTCAGTATTTGTTGGCACGATTCCCGTTGCGACGAGCGGTAGTTTCGGCTAAGCGTTCGCATTTGCATCCGTTCGGGGTTGGCCATGCGGATATGCGGCAGTATGTTGGTCCTTGGCGCGATGATCGACTGCGGCGCGGGGTGGTTCCGCTGATGAACCGGTGAAGCCGCATCGCACTGCCGACTCATGTTCGTCCCTGAATCCGGGAAATCCGCAGGTGTAGTCCACGCGCACGCGTGTGCCTGCTCGTTCACATGGCGGGTGCCTGGCGCGGTGCTGCTCGGGTTCGCAGGGTGCTTACCGCAAAGGCCCCGCGTGTCTGCAGGGGGATTGGCTGACAGGACGTACCTGCCGAGTTCGGTGGATGTGTCCGGGCGGTCGGGCGTGGGCCGGGGACGCACGGTGCCGTTGTCCCTTCTTGGGGCTGGGGCACTTTTACCACCGAAGAGGAGCGCGGATGCACCTGATTCCCTCAGAGCAGGAGAAGTTGCTGCTGAGCGTGGCCGGGATGCTGGCCAGTTATCGCAAGGAGCGTGGCATCAAGCTGAACTATCCCGAGGCGGTGGCGTACATCAGTTGCTGGGTCATTGAGGAGGCGCGGGCGGGCAACTACACCGTCGACCAGATGATGAGCGATGCCGACGTTCCTCTGGATGAGCGGAAGGGTGACACCCAGGGCCGGGGCGAGAGCGTTCTGACGACTGATGACGTCATGGAGGGTGTGCCCGAGATGCTCGACATCCTCCAGGTCGAGGCGACCTTCCCTGATGGGCGCAAGCTTGTCACCCTCTACGACCCGATCCGCGCGCCGAAGGCCGCCCCGCTGCCCGCTCCTATTCGCTGAGGTCGGATTCCATGCCCTACTTCCAGCCGCTGGCCGCGAAGCCTGTGGTGACCATGCCGGTCGCGTGTCCGGGGACTTGCCCCTGTCTTGCGGAAGATCCCTGTCAAAATCCGGAACCCGTACCGCCCTCTGCCCTGGACCCGAGCCGGTCCCATGAATTCTCCCAGTACAACGTGGGAGGAGTGTGGGTCAGGGACCCGGCCGCGGTGCATGTGCTCAACTCGCAAAGCGACAAGGCCATTGTCTACGTGGTCAATGTGGGTGACCGCGACATCCAGATCGGTTCGCACTTCCATCTGGCCGACGTCAACGAGGACCTGCTGTTCTTCACCGACCTGGAGACCGCCACCGAGGCGGAGAGCGTTCTGACCGATCCTCAACGCGTGCGGCCCGAGCAGATCGCCGCGGCCCGGGCGTTGGCGTACGACCGGTCGAAGACGCCGGGGCAGGCCCCTTGGGGGTACCGCCTGGACATCGCTCCGGGGGACTCGATGCGGTTCAGCCCCGAGAACGCGCCCAGCGAGGCGATCGAGGCCGTGCCGATCGGCGGACGGCGCCGTGTTCCGGGCCTGCGGAAGGACAAGCGGGCCGACGACGTCGCTCTTGGCTGACCGGGCCCTCGTACATCCAGCTGGAGGAATGCAATGGCGAACATCACCCGCGCGCAGTACGTGAAGTCCTACGGCCCGACCGTGGGCGACCAGGTCCGCCTGGGCGACACCAGTCTCTGGATCGAGGTCACCGAGGACCTGACGTTCGGGGGTGACGAGGCGATCTTCGGCGGCGGGAAGACCATCCGCGAGTCGATGCTGCAGGGGACGACCACAAGCGCGGAGGGCGCCCCCGACACCGTGATCACCAATGTGATCATTCTCGATGTCGGACCTGCTCTGGAGCGGGGGAACACCCATTCCGTCGTGCGGGCCGACGTGGGGATCAGGGGCGGGAAGGTCGTCGCGGTCGGCAAGGCCGGGAACAGTGATGTCATGGACGGGGTCACGCCGGGGCTGGAGATCGGTCCTTCCACGGACGTGATCTCCGGCGAGGGCAAGATCCTCACCGCCGGAGCCGTCGACACGCATGTGCACTACATCTCCCCCTCTGCGGTGACGGAGGCCCTGTCCACCGGGACCACCACGCTGATCGGCGGCGGCGTGGGTCCCTCGGAGGGGTCCAAGGCGACCACGGTGACGCCCGGGCCGCAGCACCTGGTGAACCTGCACCGCAGCTTCGACGACCTGCCGGTCAACGTGATGCTGCTGGGCAAGGGCAACACCGTCAGCAAGGACGGTCTGGACGAGCAGGCGCTCGCGGGGGCCGGCGGCTACAAGATCCATGAGGACTGGGGGGCCACCCCGGCAGCGCTGGACGCCGCGCTGCGGGCCGGGGAGGAGTGGGGTCTGCAGGTCACCCTGCACGCCGACTCCCTGAACGAGTCCGGCTTCGTCGAGACCACCCTCGGCACGATCGGCGGACGCGGAGTTCATGTCTTCCACGCCGAGGGCGCCGGTGGCGGGCACGCCCCCGACATCCTGAAGGTGGCGGCGGAGCAGAACGTCCTGCCCGCGTCGACGAACCCGACGCTGCCGTACACCGTGAACACGGTCGCCGAGCACATCGACATGCTGGCCTCCGCCCACCACCTCGATCTGAGCAACAAGAACGACCAGGCGTTCGCCGACTCCCGGATCCGCTCCACGACCATGTTCGCCGAGGACGTGCTGCACGACATGGGTGCCATGTCCATCACCTCCTCCGACGCGCAGGCCATGGGCCGTATCGGGGAGGTCGTGACCCGCACCTGGCAGGTCGCCCATGTCATGAAGGAGTGGAGCCACAAGACCTTCAAGGACGCGAACTTCTTCTACGGGGCCGACCGGGGGCAGGGGGACAACGCCCGTGCCCTGCGGTACGTGGCCAAGTACACGATCAACCCCGCCCTCGCCCACGGCATCGACGCGTACGTCGGTTCGGTGCAGACGGGCAAGCTGGCCGATCTCGTGCTGTGGGACCCGCGGTTCTTCGCCGTACGCCCGGAGGTGGTCATCAAGGGCGGTGCCATGGTCGTCGGCAACCTCGGTGATCCCAACGGTTCGGTGTCGACCCCCCAGCCGACCTTCCTGCGCCCCGCGATGGCCGACGCGATCGCCTGCCGGCTGTCGTACTCGTTCGTCTCCGAGAAGGTACTCAACCCGCCCTCCGGCACCGACCCGTACAGCACGGTGAGGGGCAACGGCGTGTTCAAGGACTCCTTGCAGGACACCCTCGGTCTGCGGCGTGAACTGCGGGGCGCGAAGCCCGTCAAGGACGTCGGGAAGGCGGACATGGTCTTCAACGACGGGCGGTTCGGCATCGACATCGACCCGGCCACGTTCAAGATCGCGGTGGAAATCCCGGGAGTCGACCCGTCGGAGGGACACAGCCTCACCCGGCACAAGAGCCTCAACGGATACTGGTATCTCGACCAGCCGAAACCGCCCAGGAGCCTGCCGCTCACCCAACGGTACCTGCTGTTCTGAGGCGCCCACCGCGTTCTGCTCCAGCCGGGCCGCCACGTTCACCGTCTCGCCCGAGATCAGTGCCTGCCGGGTGCTGGCGTCGGAACTCGCCACCACCTGACCG
>NZ_JBSFET010000206.1:0-4020 GCF_053594575.1 Streptomyces sp. NPDC001880 | reverse complement strand
CACCCGCCACTCGTCCAACGGGGCACACACGGTGACAGACACCGGTCCCCCTGCGAGGAATACAGGCCACCCGATTAACGGCGCTTACCAATCTCGACCCCCGGATCACCGCGACGGCTGGCTCGGGGAGTTCAGCCCGCTGGAGGGCGTGACGGGGCGGGCCGTCACCGCCGCCGTCGAAGGCGAGCAAGCGCAGCAGCAACGGTGTCGGCAGCGCCGGGTTGCGGGCGACTCCGTCCAGGGGTGCCGTTAACGAGCGGCGACCCAAGTGACAAGTAACTCGTGAGTAACTTTTGGAGTGACGCGCTCTTGGTCCGGGATCACCGGCGCTCGCAAGATGTCCATCCGGCGCGGTGGAGCAGGTTTGTTGCAGCCATCCGAACGTTCGGGTTCTCGTCCTGGAGAAGCTCGCGGGCTGCTGCGCCGTAGGTTGTTTCATCGTTGCTGACCTGGAGCAGGTGCACCAAGGCTCGACGTCGAACCCAGTGGTCCGGATCCTTGAGGGCCGATGCGAGCACCGGGGCAGCCTCGCTGTCGAGCTCGGCCAGGGTCTGTGCCGCGTCCATCCTCACTCCCCGGTCGGGGTCGTCGGCCAGCGCCTGGACCAATACGTCCCGAGCGCGATCGGTGAGGGGTTGACGTCCGCCCAGCGTGTAGGTGGCGGCTCGTCGTTCTTCAGGGGATTTCGAGGTGGTCAGGATGTCGATGAGCTCGTCGGGACTTTCGTGTCTCTGGCCGCGGAAGTCGGGGATGAGCCGGCCTCCCGGCAGTGTGTCGAGCCAGTGCTCGTACCAGGCGAGGAAGTCGGGCTGGGGATGGAAGACCGGAGGTATGGCAAGGTCTCCGAGGTTGGCGTCGAGGAGTCGGCCTCTGGCGGGTCCCGAGACGACCAGCAGTGTCATCTCCAGGCAGCCGCGATGGACGACGGTGTGGGTGCCGGCGTAGGGGCTTTTCTGAGCGTCGCGGAGCCGGGCCCAGTCGGCGGCGACGGAGTCGGTCGGCTCCAGCTCAAAGAAGTGTCCGAGTTGCTGACTGGGGTCAGGGATGTCGTGGGCGGACCAACGCGTCAGAGGGAGTAGTCCGCCGTCGGGTCCGATGCCTCCGTTGCCGATCTCGCGCAGGAACGTGCGATAGCTACGGGGAATTCGGGCGCCGTGTGCTGTCTCGTAGGCGACCACTCGTTCTTCGCTGAGGGGGGCGCCCAAGCGTTGACCACCGGGTGCCCGCACAAAGGTCCGCGGGCGAGGAACGGGCTCTGTACAAGCAGCGGCCAGTTTGGATCGGATGCGGGCGACGATGTCGTCCATGACTGCTTCTTCCAGGAGGCGGCATCACCTTATGGGAGGCCACGTTGGCCGACATCCTATTCAGGGAGACTTCCCGGGCAGGATCCGACCGTCCTTCCCGACCTCCTGGCCGTGTTCGTTTGGGGAACCCTCAACGAACACTGGCGATCTTGAAGGCTGGGAAGCCGCGACCAGCCCTGACGTCGTCTCATTTAGGGCGTCCGGTGATCTGTACGGTCAGCGGGGGCTATCCGTACACTTCTCGCCTGTGACCGGACTTCTCACGGGCTACGCCCGATGCTCCACCGACACCCAGGACCTGACGGCCCAAAAGGAGATCCTGCTGGGCCTCGGCGTCCCCGAAGGCCGGATCTATCTCGACCACGGCCTGACCGGCACCCACCGCAACCGGCCAGGCCTGGACCAGGCCCTGGCCGCCGTGCGCGCCGGTGACACGCTCGTGGTGCCCAAGCTCGACCGCCTCGCCCGCTCCGTGCCCGACGCCCGCGACATCAGCGACTCCCTCGTCGCCCGCGGCGTCAAGCTCTCCCTCGGCGGCACTCTCTACGACCCGGCCGACCCCATGGGCAAGATGTTCTTCAACATCCTGGCCACCTTCGCCGAGTTCGAGGTCGACCTACTGCGCCTGCGGACCCGGGAGGGCATGGCGGTCGCCAGGGCCAAGGGCAAGCTGAAGGGCAAGCAGCCCAAGCTGACCGCCCGCCAGCAGGCCCACCTGGTCGAGCAGCACGCCACCGGCGAGCACTCCATCGCCGACCTCGCCGAACTCTTCTCCGTCAGCCGGGCCACGGTGTACCGCGTTCTGGAGCGCGCCGCCGCGGCAGCCCTACCGCGCGTCCGCGCATGACTGCCATCCGGCCGCACGGAGCCGACGACACTCTCGACCCGGCCTGGTGGGCCGAGGACCCCGAGCGCTGGGACCTCCTGCGGTTCGAAGCAGCTCACGACGAAAACGGCCTGCCGCTGGACCGCTGGTGGAAGGACCGACGGGACGTCCTGGAGGCGCTCGTCCTCGCTCCAGGACCGGTCGACCACGACCTCGCCCTCTTCCTGCTGGACCAGGAGATACGGTTCCACCGCCACTGCTGGGGCTTCAGCCACAGCATCGAAGTCGCCGCGCTCCTGCTTGCCGAGCACCATCGGCCCGACGACGTCTGGCACCTGTGGCGGGCGATCACCACCAGCTTCGACACCTGGTGCGGCCTGCCCCATCAGTTCTTGCTCGCCGGCGGAGGAACGCAGCGCACGATCTTCTATGCAGCCGACTCCGGCCACGAACAGCGGGACAATCTGCTGGGGCACCTTCTTGGGCTCCAGGCTGCGACCGACGACAACGTCACCGCGCTCATCGCAGAACGCCGCAAGTACTACACCGACACCCTCCGCGAAATCGCCGACACCCCGGAGCGCGATGATGACTGCTGAGGAGCCGATCTCCGGCATCCCCGTGCCGTCGCCGCGCGATGTCGCCGCCTGGTTCACGCTCGGCTCGGTGTCCACGCGGACACCTTGGTGGGCGGCACAGTGGCTGGCCGACGGCCACGACGGCGAAGCTCTCCGTGAAATGGCCGGGCTCAACGGCCGCGACACCCGGGCCCTCCACGACCTGCTGCCCGCTGTCCTGGCCGAGATGAGCGTCAACCCCCTCCCCGGAACCCTCGAAGCCGTCACGACGGTCTTCCGCAACCTCGCCGCGGACTGCCTGTCCGGCCAGCTCGATGAACGCTCAGTCGCGCGCCAGGTCGAGGAGATCGTCATCACCCACGACTACGCCTCCGAGATCACGGATCTCCCACTCGGGCAGTTGTACGGCCTCAACGACGAGTGGCAGGGCGGATGGGGCGCCACCGTGGACCAGCTGCGCAAGACAGTCCGTGCTTGGTGCGCTGACCAGCTGGCCTCGCCGTGACGCCACGATCACGCGATAAACCTCCACTTGAACCCGAAGATCTCCAGGCCAGGAACCTACTCAGTCATATCCGCCTGAATTTTCTCCAGTACTACGGCGACCCCAAGTTGGCCGCGCCTCTACCAGGCCCGCCCGCCGGGCCGGGGCGCTTCGCCGATACCCGCGCCCGCCGTACGGCGGCGCCTCTACGGTCCAGCCCGACAGGTGATCACGGGGCCTGCGGAAGGAGCTGAGCAGTGGGGCGGGATCTGGGTCTGGACGGGGTGGTGGACCACTTCACCCTGTCCAGCGACGAGGCGGGCTGGTTACGGAACAAGACCGGCGCCACGAGGCTGGGCTTCGCCGTTCAGCTCAAGTTCTTGACCTGGCGCGGCCGGTTTCCCCGGATGCGACTGGAGCTGCCGCCCGACGCGGTCGAACACGTCGCCAAGCAGGTCGGCGTCGCCGCGTCCGAGCTGGCCTTCTACGACTTCACATCCCGCGCGGCCAAGCGGCATCGCAGCCAACTGCGGGATCTGACCGGGTGGCACGAGTGCACCAAGACCGACCTCGTCAAGCTCGTCTCGCACCTGGTGGACGTGATCTGGCACGACGAGCGACGCGAGGAGCAGGTGCGGGCCGAGCTGCTGCGGCAGATGCGCGTGGACCTGATCGAGCCGCCGACCGCGGCCCAGGTCGACACGATCATCCGCTCCGCACTGCACCAGGCCGACGAACGCGCCGTCGCCGAGGCCGCCGCCCGCCTGGCGCGGGCGGCGGGCTTCACCCCCCACCAATACGCCCAGGTCTTCAAATCGCTGAAAC
>NZ_JBSFET010000205.1:0-4049 GCF_053594575.1 Streptomyces sp. NPDC001880 | reverse complement strand
GCCGCGCGCCACCGTGCTGTTCGACGGCTTCGATGTCACCAACGTGCCCAGTCCCGGTCTGCTCGTACCGGCCTCGGCGCTGCCCCGCGGCTCCCGGTCTCCGGTCGACGGCGAACTGCTGCGGTTCTTCGTGTACTGGAAGCAGACGAGCCGCTCCACCGACTACGACCTGTCGGCGCTGATGCTGGACGCCGAATTCCAGACCACCGGGTGGCTGTCATACACCGCCCTCACCCAGCTCGAGGGCGAGCACTCCGGCGACATCACCGACGCCCCGGACGGCGCCTCGGAGTTCATCAACCTCCGCCTGGGCGCGGCGCGCGGCGCCTTCATCGTCCCGCAGGTCAACATCTACTCGGGCGAGGGCTTCGAGGAGACCGCGGAGTCGTTCTTCGGCTTCATGCTGCGCGACGCCGACCAGCGGGGCCGCCCCTTCGAGCCGCGTACGGTCCGTATGAAGTCCGAACTGCGCGGCCCGGGCCGCGTCGCGCTGCCCCTGGCGTTCGTACGCGGGAACGACGGAAGCTGGCACGCCAAGTGGCTGCACCTGTACCTCAAGGGCAACCCCAACTCCAACCGGGTCGAGGGGAACCGCGTATCGGTCGCGGCGCTGCTGCGCGCCGTCGTCGAGCGCGAGCAGCTCACCGTCCGCTACCTCACCGACCTTATGGCCGACCGCGCCACGGCCACCACACGGTGGGACGGCACGACGGCGCCGCAGGGCCCGGTCACGTACATCGGGCTGGAACGTCCGGACGGACTGCACCCGGACTCACGGATCATCACGCCGGAAAATCTGCGCGACTTGATCCCTGGCTGACTGATAACGTCGACCCCGGCGAGGCCATGAAGGGACTTCCTTCTCACACCACTCAGAAATTAGTCCCTTCGCTTTCCTCGTCCCCGACTTGACGCCGGGTGCCACATGGCACCCGGCGTTGTCGTCTGCCCAGGCCCGATCCGCCCCTGACCCGGGCAAGCCCCGCCCCACGCCGGGCTTGCCCGGTCCGGCCGTCGAGGGTCCAGAGGCGGTACGGGCGTACCGACGGCGCCACCCCGTCAACGCGCCTGACAGCCCTCAGCGCAGACGGAACACCGGACCCCGGGGTGTGAAGGGGAGCGAGGCACCCTCCGGGACGAGGTGCGCGTGTTCGGTACGGACGCGGAGCACGTCGCAACAGCCGTCCGTGATGACGAGTACGGGGCGTGCCGTCGGCGGGAAGTCGTCTGCGCGCTTCGAGGACGCCTGGGTCGCCGGGATGGAACGGGCCGCGAAGCGGCTGGAAGGACTGGCCCGATGAGGTGGAACCTGCGGCTGACCGCCGCGAACAAGGGTATCTGGAAGGCATCCGAGCTCCAGCGGAGCCTGGCCGAGCACGGCCTGGTGATCTCGGCCGGCAAGATGTCCGGGCTGTGGTCCGGTCATCCGGTCTCGCTCAAGCTGGAGGACCTGGACGTCATCTGCGTGGTCCTCGGCTGCGAGATCGGAGACCTGCTGATCCCCGAACCGGAGAAGGTCCACCGCCCGGGCCAGGCAGAGGAAACGGAACGGGCCGCGGTCGGTGCGGGAACCGGCGCGCCGAAGGTGATCCCCAAGCGCCGGGACGGCCGGTCGCTGCCGCCGGAGTGAGCCGGTGGCACGGTTCCCGAGGGGCTACGTCAAGCCCACCGATTCCTGCGAGAGCTGCCTGGCCTGGGGAAACTTCAGCGGCCGCCTCTGCCCCACCTGCTACATGTTCGGCCGCGGCCACGACGCTGCCGCATGCACCGGCTGCCGCCGCGACCAGCCGCTGAAGTGCAATTACTGTCGCCTGTGCTGGTGCCAGGCTCGCCTCAGTGCGAAGGCCGTCGTCGGCCAGCCCACGGACGAGACGGATGTGCGGGACCGGCTCGCCGCCGTCCGGCATCACCAACTGTTCTTCGTCGGCATGCACTACCGCAGAAGACCGACCCCTCGGCTCGGACGCGTGGAGGACGGCGGGGAGCCCCGCGCAAGCCGCCTCCTGCACCGGCCTGGCGCCCGGATCCCGGCTGGCGGCAGCTACCGCTGTTCCCACAGATTCCCCGTGACTACAGCCGGCTCGCCCCGGCCGACGCCGACCTGGCCAGCCCATGGCTGGCCTGGGCAAAGTACCTCGCCCACCGGCTCGCCGAGACCCGAGGCTGGGGACGCAACATCCGCTTCGCCGTCAACCGCGCCCTGGCCCTCGTCCTCACCGGCCACGTCGAGGGCGACGTCATCCGGCACACAGAGATCTTCGCCCCGCTGCGGGCCCTGGACCTGCCGGTCGGCCACACCGTCACGGTCCTGGACGAGATGGGGATCTTCGAGGACGACAGCGAACCCTCCTTCGAAGGCTGGCTCGCCGAGAGGCTGGAGGGTCTCGCATCCGGCATCCGCTCGGAGGCCGAGCGCTGGACCCGCGTCCTGCGTGACGGCGGCCCCCGCAGCCTCCCGCGACGGGAAGGCACGGTCTGGCTCTACCTCAACCGAGTCCGGCCGGCCCTGCTGGAGTGGTCGAACCCCTACGACCACCTGCGCGAGGTGACCCGCGACGACGTCCTCACCTACATCAAGACACTGCACGGCCGCGAGCGACATGACCAACTTGTCGCCCTGCGTTCGCTGTTCACATGGGCCAAGCGGAACGGGCTGATCTTCCGCAACCCCACCAGCCGGATCAAAGTCGGGCAGTACGAGTACGCCGTGCTGCAACCGCTCGTCCCCGAGCAGGTCGACCGCTCCGTCGCGGCGGCCACCACCCCGGCGACGCGGCTCATCCTCGCACTCGCAGCGGTCCACGCCGCCCGGGTCGCCCAGATCGCCAACCTCGTGCTCGACGACCTTGACATCGGCAACCGTCGGCTGACCATCGCCGGACGTGTCCGCCCGCTCGACGACCTCACCCTGAAGCTGCTGCTGGACTGGCTGGAACACCGGCGAAACCGGTGGCCGAACACCGCGAACCTCCACCTGCTGATCAACAACCAGACCGCCACCAGGACCAGCCGCGCCAGCAACCACTGGATCAGCGCTTCGATGCGCGGGCAGGATGCGACGCTGGAGCGGCTCCGCGTCGACCGCCAACTCGAAGAGGCCTTGACGCACGGGCCCGACCCGCTCCACCTCGCCGAGGTGTTCGGGCTCGACGACAAGACCGCGATGCGCTACGCGGACTCCGCCCGCCGACTCCTGGAGCGACCCGTCGAGCGGCTCTGACCGTCGTGCCAGGTCGAAGATGGTGTCGCGTTCAGGGCCGTGGGAACCGGGAGCCAAAAAGCTATCGCGGTGCCCCATAGAGGGCTGGTAACAATTGATGATGCCGACTGAAGCCCTTGACCAGATGGAACGTCTCTTCGCGGAGCGAGCCTGCGAGCGTCTGATCGTCGAGTTCGTGCGCCGTCTTGACCTGGGAGATCCGAGCAGTGTCGCGGACCTCTTCACGCCTGACGGGGTGTGGGAGTGGCCTCACGGCGACCGCAAGGTGGAAGGGCGTGAGGCGCTCCGCAGCTACTTCGGTTCGCGGCCCAAGGACCGGCTGTCACGCCGTATGTCCACGAACATCTTGGTCACGGTGAACTCCGTGTCGACGGCCACGGCCACCTCCTACTTCGCTACTTACCGAGTCGACGGCTATACCGATGGCATGGTGCCCCCGAGGCTCCCCGTCAACGTGGGCCACTACGAAGACACGTTCCGCAAGATCGAGGACACCTGGCTCCTCACCAGCCGAGTCACGCACCTACCATTCGGCGGCGAGACGGCACTACTCAGCCACCCCGACCAGTCCTGACTGCGTGGCCCAACCCGGCTACGTGCAAGTGCTGCCGTCGTACTCGTCCTGCGACTTCACCACGAACCCACGGATCCGACGTCGCGAGGCACGGCGACAGACCCCAGGGTTCCTGCCGAAAACCCATCAGTTTTCGCGAACTCACGGGGCTCTCGGGGGTTGAGATTGGTAAGCGCCGTTAATCGGGTGGCCTGTATTCCTCGCAGGGGGACCGGTGTCTGTCACCGTGTGTGCCCCGTTGGACGAGTGGCGGGT
>NZ_JBSFET010000204.1:0-4055 GCF_053594575.1 Streptomyces sp. NPDC001880 | reverse complement strand
CCGATGTTCCAAGTGGCCGCAATTTCATCGGATGTAACACTGCGGTTGGATCGCACACCGACGGCAGCTTGACCCTTCTGTACTGGTCAGTGCCTTACATGAGCCCGCCGAGGGTGACTGGTCGAGCCGCTGGAAGCGGGTCGGATGCACGGCATCACGCCTTCTGAGCTGGGAACTTGCCAGTCGATTACGTCTGATGAAAGATTCCTTCGTCTGATGTAGGTGGCGGAGGGTAGTCATTCGTGGGTGGGAACAGGCTCGCGCCGGGGGCCGTTGGGCTGCATCTGGTCGGTGACCTGCCGCTGCTGCGGCCGGACGAGCAGGTGTTCACGGCCATGCTGGACGGCTGGCGCAACCAGCAGCTCGCGCGGAACCTGGCGTTCTCCACGATCGAGGGCCGGGAGAAGGTGGTACGGGCGTTCGCCCGGCACGCCGACACCTTCCCCTGGGCCTGGTTGCCGCAGATGGTCGACGAATGGCTGGGCGATCTGCGGTCGGTGCGGCACCTGCGCCGTTCCACGCTGCGGAACTACCAGGGCTCGGTCAGGTCCTTCTGCTCCTTCATCACCGACCCCGCCTACGGGTGGGCGGCGACCTGCGAGGAGCGTTTCGGCGCCCACCCGATCCAGGTGGTGCACGAGTGGAACACCGCGGTGCACGTGGAGGAAGCCGAGGCAGACCCGAGCAAACGGGCCTTTACCCGGCAGGAGTTGCAGGCGTTCTTCGACCACGCCGACGACCAGGTCGGCAGGGTCCGCGGCCGGGGCCGCAAGGGCTGGCTGCCCGCCTTCCGCGACGCGATGCTGTTCAAGACCGCGTACGCCTTCGGCCTGCGCCGCAACGAGACGCGGATGCTGGACGCGGTCGACTTCGGGCGCAACCCCGAAGGTCCCGAGTTCGGCGAATACGGCGTCCTCTACGTCCGCCACGGGAAGGCGAAGAAGGGCTCGCCGCCCAAGCGCCGTAGCGTGCTGACCGTCTTCGACTGGTCGGCGGAGATCCTCCAGCAGTGGAACGAGGAGGTCCGCCCCCTGTTCCCCACGGCCGGCTCCGGAGCCCTGTGGCCGTCGGAGCGTTCGGCCCGGGTCGGTTTCTCCCAGATGAACACCCGCTTCAGCGCCTACCGGGACGCCCTCGGCCTGGACGACGGCCTGGACTTCCACTCCTTCCGCAGGTCCTACGTCACCCACCTGATCGAGAAGGGCATGGACGCCCGGTTCGTGCAGGAACAGGTCGGGCACGAGCACGCGTCCACGACCGCGATCTACACCTGCGTGTCCTCCGACTTCCGCACCCGCACCCTGCGGAGAGCGTTGGACGCGACGATGCAGGCCGCTCTGCGGCCGGCGAGGAGGGCTTGATGAAACGCCGGGTCAGCTACCAGTGGCGGCTGCGCGAGGTGATGGCCACCCGGGGCATCTTCGCCGCCTCCGACCTGTCCCCCCTGCTCGCCGAACGCGGCATCGAGCTGTCCTCGGTGCAGGTCTGGCGCCTGGTCACCCAGACTCCTGAACGGCTCTCCCTGCCGGTCCTGGCCGCGCTCTGCGACATCCTTGAGGTCACCCCCGCCGACCTGATCGCCACCCGGGCCGAGAACGTCGCCCCACGTCGCTCTGCCGCCTCGGGCGGCGCCGACGTGGTGGACCTGGCGGCCACCATCCGGCCCAAGCGCGCCCGGATCACCCCCGACTCGTGAGCCCGGCCTACGACAGCCGCGAGAAGTACGAGCGGTGGCACATACGCACCTGCGCACGCTGCGGCCGCCGAGCCGCCAAGTCCGCGAACTGGTCGGACGGCCCCATTTGCCGCACCTGCTATGAGCGGGCCATGCGGGAACGGGGCCGCTGCCCCGAGTGCGGCACCGAACGGCTGCTTCCTGGGCGGAACCCAGCGGGGACCGCCATCTGCCGGGACTGCGCGGACATCAGCCGCGACTTCTTCTGCGACCGCTGCGGCTTCGAGGGCCTGCTCCTCGGGGGTCGGCTCTGTGAACGCTGCACGCTCTCCGACCAGCTCACCGTCCTCCTGGACGACGGCACCGGCCTCACCCACCCGCAGTTGGTCCCGCTGCACCAGTTCCTGGTGGGCCTGGATCGCCCGAAGAGCCGGCTGACCTGGCTCCGCAACCCACAAGTCCCTGCCTTGCTACGAGACCTCGCCACCGGAACGGTACCGCTCACGCACGAGGCCATCCAGGTCCTGCCGAACTGGCGGACCGCCGCCTACCTGCGCGACCTGCTCATGGACAGCGGCGTCCTGCCTCACATCGACCGACGGCTCCTGCTGTTCGAGCGGTGGCTCGCCCAGCACCTCGCCGCCACCGCCGATGTCGAACACGCCCGCCTGCTCCAGCACTTCGCCACCTGGCACCAACTCCGCAAGCTCCGCGCCAAGGCGGCCAAGAGACCGCTGGGCACCAGCACCACGCAGGAATGCCGCCAGCAGATCACGCAGGCCGGCGCCTTCCTGGTCTGGCTCGCAGCCCGGCACGTCATGCTGGACGCCTGCACCCAGACCGACCTCGATGCCTGGCACGCGGAAAAGTACGCCACCCGACGACCCGCACAGGCGTTCATGCGGTGGTGCATGGACAGCCGCCGGATGCCGAGGCTCTCCATCCCGAACCGACCGACCTCCAACCCCCACCCGATGGGCCAGCACCAACGGGTCGCCGCCCTGCAACGGGTCCTCGCCGACGGCAGCACCTCGCTGCGAGTTCGGGTCGCCGCCTGCCTGGTCCTGCTGTTCGCCCAGCCGGTCAGCCGGATCGCCCGCATGACCACCGACGACGTTCTCCGGGACGGCCGGCACGTCGCACTCCGGCTCGGCGAACCGCCCACCCCGGTGCCTGAGCCGGTGGCCGCTCTCCTGCTCGACTACCTCCAGGCCCTGCCCGCCGGCACCCCCGCCATCAACCAGAACTCGCCCTGGCTCTTCCCCGGCCGCCGAGCGAGCCAGCCCATGAACCCCGCCACCCTGCGCGACGCACTTCGTGCACTTGGCATCCCTGCTGAGAAGGGCCGGACCTCCGCCATCCGCCAGCTCGTCCTCCAGGCCCCGGCCCCCGTCATCGCCCAGGCACTCGGCTACCACGACAAGAGCACCACCCGCATCGCCACCGACGCCGGAGCCCCCTGGAAGCACTACGCCCCTGGAGACCACCCATGACAGCCGAACCAGCCCGACTGGAAAACGCACATGCGGCCGGGCCTGAGCAGTGCCAACCTTCCTGGGTGACCTCAGCCGAGACAACCTTCATCCGTGTCGCCGCGGCTCGAAACAACGCCGACTGGTGCGCCTCGGTCTGCCGCTCCCACGGCATACCAAACATCTTCAGCGAGACGGCCTGGCACAGTGCCCGCCGCACGCCGCCGTACTACCCCGACGCCGTCACCCTGCACCCCGACGCGGTGCCGACCGACTTCCTGTCCGCGATCGACACGGCGTCAGCCGGGTGTTCGATCAAGGACAGTTTCGCCGCTCTCGACCTCACCTCGGACGGCTTCGTCGAGCTCTTCACCGCCCAGTGGATCCACCGCCCAGCAGAAACCCCCACAAGGGCAACAACGCCGACCCTGCGCACCGAGCGGGTCTCCACGGCCACCCAGCTCCGCGACTGGCAGGCCGCCTGGCACGGCGGTGACGGAACCCCGGACGTCTTCCGACCAGCGCTGCTTGACGACCCGTCCGTGCTGGTACTCGCCCTTCACAACGGCGAAGACCTCTGCGGGGGCGTCGTCCTGAACCACAGCTCCGGGATGGTCGGCCTCTCCAACCTCTTCGCGGTCGACAGCAGTGACGTTGCCACCGCCTGGTCATCAGCGATCACCGCAGCCGCCAACCACTTCCCCGGCCTTCCCCTGGTCGGCTACGAGCACGGAGACGATCTCGCGCACGCGCTCGCCAGCGGCTTCGCCGCGCTCGGCCCACTCCGCATCTGGCTGCACGGATCCTGACCGTCACCCGCCACTCGTCCAACGGGGCACACACGGTGACAGACACCGGTCCCCCTGCGAGGAATACAGGCCACCCGATTAACGGCGCTTACCAATCTC
>NZ_JBSFET010000203.1:0-4156 GCF_053594575.1 Streptomyces sp. NPDC001880 | reverse complement strand
GGTCCTGCGCATCCCCTTGGAGCAGCTACTGATGGACGGGCCTCTTGAGCCACCCTCGACGACCACGCCGCCTGTCGAGGCGCTCGCTGTCATTGATGTCCTCTACCGCAGCGACGATGAGACCGGGGATCCCCCGCCGCTCGCGGAGCTGCGACGACGGCTCACGTACTGCTGCGAGGCATTCCAGGCATGCCACTACGGGGCGCTCGGACGAGACCTGCCCATGCTGATCGTCAGGTCCAGGCAGTGCGCAGCGCGGGCCGGCGCTGAGGCCAGCGAGGCCCACGCTCTGCTGTCGCGAGTCCTTCAGCTGACTGCCTCATTCCTTCATAAGTACGGTCCGGCGACGGCAATTCAAGCTGCCGTGGTTGCCGACCGGTCCCTGGCTGCAGCAGAGCGCTCCGGTGACGCGGTCGCGATCGGTGCGGCGTCGAGGCGGGTTGCGAAGTCGCTCACGTATCAGCAGCAACCGCGCGCGGCCGTGGACTTCGCCATAGGGGCGGCGCGGCGCCTGTCCACGGATTTGGAGGCGAGCGGCCCTCTGGGGTTGTCGACGCTCGGCATGCTGTACCTGAACGCTGCGATCGCAGCCGCGTCCCTGGACCGGTCGACGGCCGCGGTTCGACAAGCCAGTGAACACGTAGATCAGGCTGCCGAAGTGGCTGACCAACAGGGTGCCGACCTCGACGAGGACTACACGATGTTCGGGCCGACGAACGTGGGTCTCCACCGGGTGGATGTGCTGACCAGATTCGAGGACGGGTGGTCGGCGATCGAAGCTGCGGATGGACTGGAGGGCGAAGCGCTGTATGGGCTATCGAAGGAGCGGCAGGCCCAGCACCTCATCACGATGGCACGCGCTCAGCTCTTGACACGGCGGAAGGAGACCGCTGCCGAGTCGCTGATCGAGGCGGCGCGGCTGGCCCCGGAAGAGGTCATCGGCCGGCAGTCCACGGTCGACCTCGTAGCCGACGTGGTCGGGGCAACCCCGGTTCCCGGCGGGGACTTGCGCCGCCTGGCCGCGCGATGTGGACTCCCCGCATGACGAAGCGAGTTCTCTATCTCATTGCCTGCGCGGCCGGCCCGACCCAGTACATCGACGAGGGCGTCCGGCAGGCGCAGGCGCGCGGCTGGGATACCTGCCTGATCCTGACGCCGTCGGCGGCGACCTGGTGGGGGCCGCGCATGGCCGAGCTGGAGAAGCTGACCGGGCACCCGGTGCGGTCCCGGTACAAGCTCCCCTGGGAGACAGACGCGCTTCCAAAACCGGACGCCATGCTCGTCGCTCCGCTCAGCTGCACCAGCCTGAACAAGTGGGGCAACGGTATCGCCGACACGGTGGCTCTTGGGCTGGTATCCGAGGGCGTACACATGGGTGTGCCGGTGGTCGCGATGCCGTACTTCAATCAGGCGCAGGGTGCTCAGCCGGCTGTGGCCCGCAGCATCGCTGACCTCCGCAGCCAAGGCGTGGTCTTCCTCGACGGGCCTGACGGGTACGAGTCGCACCCTCCGAAGCAGGGCAACCCGCAGGCCTTCCCCTGGCATCTCGCCCTCGACGCGGTCGGGGCCATTGTCAGTCCTGCCCCGTAGCTTGTTCTCATGTCGATCACTCCTTCCCCTGTCACACCTGTGCGCTCGCCCGCCGCGGTGAACGCGGACATCCGCGCGCTGTGGGCGGCCGGCCCGCTGTCGGCGGAAGGTGAGGCGGAGTACCAGCAGCTGCTGGTGGAGTGGGAAGCTGCGGTCCGGGCGGATGTCGTCAAAGCGGCATGACCTGCGCGGCTGCGTTCGATGGTCAGCGCCGCCGTTTACGATCCGGCCGTGGCAATCGATATCCCTGAAGAACTGATCATGCTGGAACGTTCCGCCGCTGAAGAGCAGCGCAAGGCCCTCGCCGAGCCCTACACAAAGGAGGCGTGGGAGCCGTGGCGTGAGGCGGCGGCGAAGTTCCAGGCCGCGGTGACCGCGCACGCCGAGGCGACCGGGGTGTCCCGGGTCGAACTGGAGATGGCCGTGAAGAGAGCCGTGCTGCATCCGGAGCCGGAAGGCGACGGCTGACGCACGTCCGCCCCTCCCCCGGGCGCTGTTCCGGGTGAGGGGCGGTCTCGTAGCTGCGCCCAGCCATAGGCGCGAATGGGATGAGTCCACGGTACTGGGCCGGTATGACAACCGCGGTGGCCCGCCGCGACGGGGGTGACACGGCGGGCCACGGCCAGTGTGGCAGGGGTGGGCGAAGTTCGCCGAGATCCAGGAAAGACTTAGAATCGAACTTATATCCGATAGTCCGTCGCGCCTGGTCATGCTGCGCTTCCTCAGGAGAGTGCAGGAGCAGCAGCTCGCCCAGACCGACCGGTGGATCGCCGACGAGGAACGCCGCGAGGCTGAGCAGCGGCAGGGTGAGGAGCGGCGGCCACCCACCCCGGACTGGGTGATGGAGCTCAGCATCGGCCTCGGTGCCCGGCCCATCGAGGTCCACGCCGGACACTGCTACGCCATCGGGAAGCGCCATCGGGCCATCAGCCGCGAGCAGGCCCTTGCCACGCTCGCCGAGGGGATCCGGGCGTGCACGCACTGCCGGCCGGACACGGAACTCGGGGTGCTGTGACCTCGGCGGAGTTGCACCCTGGAGGCATGAACGCCCCGATAGTCGTGCACCACCCTTCCTCCGCAGGCGGCCGGGCGGTCACCATCAACGGTGAGATCGCCGGCCTCGCCCGCGACGACCGCGACCTCCTTGAATTCCTCCGGCGGGCCGGGATCTACGACGCCGAGCATGCCCTCGACAACCCGAACTGGGTCGAGTGGCGCGGCGGCGAGGCCCACCACTACGAGGCGGCGTGACGAGGGGTGACACCGCCAGACTGATGGCCTACGGTGCAGGTGCGGCCACCGCGTTTCGCAGCGCCTTTCGAGGTGAGCCTTCGGGCCCTCGGTGGCCGCACCCAAACATAGAGCAGCGCCCCGACCGGATTACCGGTCGGGGCGCTGCTGCGTCAGCCTGGACTGGCGACCGATGTCACGCCTTCTCCAGGTGCCGGTAGATGGTGGGCCGACTAACGCCGAACTCTTCGGCGATGTGCTGAACCGTGTACTTGCGCTTGCCGTCGTCGCCGACCTCGTCGTACATCTCTTGCGCCAGCTTGATCTGACGAGGTCGGAGCTTCGGCTTCTGCCCGCCAGTGCGACCGCGGGCTCGCGCGGCGGCGAGGCCGTCCAGGGTTCTCTCCGAGTTCAGCGACGCCTCGAATTCGGCTACGGCGCCGACCATGTTGAAGACCATGCGTCCGGACGCAGTCGATGTATCGACGCCGAGGTTGAGGACTACGAGGCCGACACCGGCGGCCCGGAAGGTGGATTCGAGTTCGATCAGGTTGGCGAGGCTGCGGCCGAGGCGGTCGAGCTTGGTCACCACGACCGTGTCCCCTTCCCGCATCTGCTCCAGGAGTCGGTTGAGTTCGGGGCGGGATGCGAGCTTGCCGCTTCTCTTCTCGATGAAGAGTCGGTCGCATCCTGCTTCGGTGAGCGCGTCGTGTTGCGCTTCGGGGTGTTGGTCGCGCGTCGATACGCGCCCGTAGCCGAGTCTCATGACTCCAGTGTACGCAAACGGGGGAGGTCGTTACATAGATGCGGACACGAGTTCCGCAACAAAGAAGCCGCAGGAAGCTACGATTCACCGACTCGCGTCTCACAGACGTTCGTTTGCGGACACCCCTACCTCTCACGAAGCCCCCCCCCCCCGCTGTAGACACGTCTACAGGTGACCTGTAGAGTCATCTACAGATGGGGGGCGGCGGTCGCACCCGGAGGGGAACACCATGTTGACCATCACCCACCGCACCGGCGACTACTACGGCGACGGCAGCAGCAATCTCATCTGGGAGACCCGCGACGAGGACAGCCAGCTCATCGCCGAGCTGTACGTCTCCACCGACCGCCACGAGATCATGAACATTTGGGTGGACGATGACCACCGCGGCGAAGGCCATGCCCGCCGTCTGTACGAGACCGCCACCGCCCAGACGGACGTCTTCCACGCCCCCGTCGGCCACCGCACAGAAGAAGTTGACGTGCTCCCTGGCCTAAAGTCCAGGGATTCCGGCCTGGGTCGTCCGACCCTTCCGGGGGCTTCCTGCTTCACCGCGCTGCGCGGGCACGG
>NZ_JBSFET010000202.1:0-4280 GCF_053594575.1 Streptomyces sp. NPDC001880 | reverse complement strand
GACCGGCCCGTCCGCGTGCGTGGTCCGGGTCCGCGGCCAGGCACCGCTCCGCATGGTGGCGATGCCTGCCACCGATGCGGAGAGCGTGTCCGATGAGGCTCGGCGAAGGACGCTTGCCCTCCCACGCCATCGCTGCGGCCGTCGACGCCGCTACCGACTATGTCGAGGCAGGCGGCCCCGCCTCCCTGACCGCTCCGCCCGCTCCGCCCGCCCGGGGCGGGACCGATCTGCTGGAACTAGCCGCCCGCATCCGCGCCCGCGGCGGGACGGTCATCGCCGCGGGGGGCTGCTTCGACCTCCTGCACACCGGGCACCTCTCCGTCCTGGACCAGGCCCGCCGTCTGGGTGACGCCCTGATCGTCTGCATCAACTCAGACGCCTCCGTGCGCCGACTCAAGGGCGAGGACCGGCCGGTCGTCGGCGAGACGGAGCGCGCCGCGCTGCTGACGGCGCTGGACTGCGTCGACGGTGTCCTGGTCTTCGACGAGGACACCCCCCACCGCCTCCTCACCGCGCTCCGCCCCGATATCTGGGTCAAGGGCGGCGACTACGCGGGCCGGCGCATCCCGGAGGCCGACCTCGTGGAGAGCTGGGGCGGCAAGGTGGTCATCGTGCCCTACCTGGACGGCCACTCCACCACCACCCGGATCAACCAACTCACCCAGCAGGCAGGCACCCGATGAAATCCGAAGGCAGAGCCCTGGTCACCGGCGCGGCCGGGTTCATCGGCCGACACACCGTCACCGCCTTCCACCGCACCGGCCACCAGGTCACCGCCGTCGACCTGCGCCCCGCTCCGGCCCCCCTCGTACACAAGGCCCGGTGGCGCCGCGGCAACTTCACCGACCCCGAGCTCCTTGCCGAAATCGCTGCCGGCCAGTACGCCACGGTCGTCCACCAGGCCGACATCAGCGACACCCGCGCCCCAGCCGGATCGAAGCTGACCGAGACCAACACCCTCGGCCCGCTGCGCCTGGCCGACGCCTGCCGCACGGGCGGAACCCGCCTGATCTACGCTTCGTCGCACTCCGTCTACGGCACCCTCCACCACCGCACGCCGATCACCGAGACCGCCGACACAGACCCGAGCCGCTGCTCCGGCCCTCTCAACCCGTACGCGGCCTCCAAGCTCGCCCTCGACCAGCAGATGCGCGCCCGCCACACCACCGGCCTTGCCTGGACCGGGCTGCGCCACACCAACGTTTTCGGCGCCGACGAGACGGACAAAGGCCCGATGGCCTCGATCCTGTCCCAGCTCCTGCGCCAAGCCGCGCACACAGGGACCGTCCGCGTCTTCGACGACTCCCTCACCGCCGCCCGCGACTACATCCCCGTCAGAACCGTCGCCACCACCATCGTCCAGCTCGCCACCGCGCTCCGGCCAGTACCGGCCGGTGTCTACAATCCCGGCGCCGGCTGCGCCATCTCCTTCGCCGACATCGTCCAGCGGTGCGCCCGCCTCCACCGCCAGGCCACCGGACAGATCCTGCACGTCGAACTCGTGCCAAACCCGGTCACCGACGCCTACCAGTACTTCACCTGCGCGGACATGACCATGCTCGACAAGGCCCTCCCCGACCGGCCAGCCGCCTCCGCCGTGTCCATCGAAGACCGCGCCGCCGAACTGTTCGAGGCCTTCCGTGACCGCACGACAGGGTGAGCCGGCGCTCCGCGCGCCGCAGGACCACGCCCCGTCTCCACCCCGACGGAGGGCGGTTCTCCTCGACCGTGACGGCACCCTCACTGAGCCCCGCCACTACCCCTCCCACCCCAACGAGCTAGTCCTCCAACCGGGCATCGGCGCACCCTTGCGCGCCCTCCAGAACGAGGGCTTCGCCCTGGTACTGGTCACCAACCAGAGCGGCGTGGCCCGAGGCCGGTTCGACCACAGCGTCCTGGAAGTCATGCACGAACGGCTCCGTGCCCTGCTTGCCCAGCACGGCGTGCACCTCGACGGCGTCTACGCCTGCCCCCACCATCCGGACGGCACGATGCCGCTGTACCGTGTTGTCTGCCCCTGCCGGAAACCCGCCCCCGGCATGCTTCTCCAGGCAGCCCGAGACCTCGACCTGGACCTCACACGATCGTGGATGGTCGGCGACTCCGCCTGCGACATCGCCGCCGGACGCCGAGCTGGCACTCGCACGGCGCTCGTCGGCGGCCAGCCGCTGTGGCATCCTCCCCCCGACCTGCGTCGCTTGACGACGTCAGACGCACTCGGCGAGCTCTTGCTCCGCTGACACATGGTGCCGAGCCGACCTCAGTACGGCTGCGGGATGCCGAGGCAGCGGGCGAAGTCGGTGGCGAGGGTTTTCGCGGTGGCGCCGGGCGGGACGAGGACGTACGCGATGGGTACCGGGGCATGTGCTGATCCGGGTGGTGCCGCGTTGCGGTGGGTGTGGGCGAGGTGGCAGGTGCGTCCGACGCGGAGGAGCGCGGTGGTTTTCCCGGCCGCCGCCGGACCAGTGACGATGACAGAAGGGCGGGCGGTCGTCGTCTGGTGGCGGCCGAGGACCATCAGGGCACGGACGCCGGTGGTGAGGGTGCCGATGACCGGGGTGCGGCGGGTGACGAACACGGAGAGACAGGCCAGGTGTTCTTCCGTGCTGCGCGGCGGGGCTCCGGGCTCGGGAGGCGAGGGTGGTGGCGTGCTGGCGAAGTGCTGCCAGCCCTGCCACGCGGTCGCTGGTCAGGAAACGCCGCCCGATTCGGGGACAGTACCCGCAGCACCCGGCCCGGGCCCGCTGCCGGAGTGTTCGTCACGGGTGCCGGCAAGACGACTGTCGAACGAACTGCGCCAGGCCCTCGCCCGCAACACCGAGGCCCAGCTCGTCACCGCCGGCCGCGCCCTGCTGGCCGACATCGACGCCGCTCTCGGCGCGGACCGCGACCACACGCCCCTGTTCCGCAGCTTCCCGGCCAGCACGCCCGCAGACACCCTCGCCTTCTACGTCGACCGAGTGCTGTCCCTCCTTCTCCAGGCCCCCGAGCAGCCGTGCATCCTGTGCGGCTCGAACGGCACCGTGCACGCAGTCGCGCCGTGTGCTCACCTGGTCTGCACGGCCTGCTTCGACGGCGCCGATTTCTCGGCCTGCCCGATCTGCCACCGCCGCATCGACACCGACGACCCGTTCCTGGGCCCGCAGCACCACAGGCCCTCCGCAGGCGCCCGGCGCGCGCTCCCCGAGCGGCTCCGTGTTCTCAACTACGGCGGCAGCCTCACGGATCGCACGGCCCACGCCGCTGCCGAACTGGCCGGCCTGATGGCCCGCACCGGCGCGCTCAGCCCGCAGGACACCGACGACCTGACGACCCTCCTCGACGAGACGGGCGACCGCACGGACGTGTCGTGGCTTCCGGAGTCGATCCCCGGCCGCGAGACCAAGGCCCGCGTCCTGGCCTGGCTCCTCGACGATCCGGACCAGTGCCAGGGCGTGCTCCCGGCCGTGATCTCCCGCATCAGCACGGCCACCGACGTGCTGCGCCTGGAGACCGTCCGCTCCGGCGGCGACGCAGGACTCGTCACCCCGACCCGCTTCACCGCCATCTCGCGCCCACTGCGCCGCGCGCTGCTGCAGGCCCTCGACCGCCTCGACGTGACCCTGGTCGCGGAGGACATCGACCGCCGCGCGCAGGCGTGGAAGCACCTGGCCGAGCGGCTGCACCCCTTCGAGTACGCCACCCGCTACCCGAACGCGGCCCTCACCTTCGCCGCGCTGCGCGAGACCACGCTCACCGACGACGCCCTATCCCGCGCGCTGCGCGCCACGGCCCGCACCGTGCCGGTCGCCAACACCAACCGGCCGAAGGTCGCGCTCGCGCTCTGGTCCACCCAGGTCGAGACGGCCCTCGCCAAGGCCGACGTGAAGCGCGTGCTGCCCCTGTTGACGCAGCGCCCCGGCGAGTTCCTGCGCCGGCTGGACCACGTGCTGCGTCTCGCGGGGAGCGACCAGGCGCACATCGTCCTCGACGCCCTGGAGCGGGCGGTGCCCCACGTGGCCCCGGCCGTCGTCCTCTCGGCGCTCGGTGAGATCCGCACCCGGACCCGGAAGGGCGCCGAGCGGGTCTTCTTCCCCAAGGGCGACAATGCGAAGGCGCACATCATCGCGGACGAGCGCGCCCCGCTCGCGGGCGCCGTTGTCGACCGTGCCGTGTCGATCCTGAATGGCGAGATCCTGCGCCGCGCGGGCTTGCTCACCCCGGTGGACATCGCGGTCGTCGACGCGCGGGCCTGGACGGCGTGATCGCGCCGTTCGCCGAGCGGACCGCCTCGCGCGCCC
>NZ_JBSFET010000201.1:0-4296 GCF_053594575.1 Streptomyces sp. NPDC001880 | reverse complement strand
CCTGTCCGGTGTGGTCCTGCGTACCGGTCCTGGCGTGAGCAACTGGCTGACCGTCCTCGCCCCCGGGCGCGCCGTGGACCAGAACGCCTTCGCGGTCGCCGCCCCGTACGCCGCCGAGCACCACCTCAGGACCCTCAGCGACCTCGGCAGGTCCGGTCTGCCCGTACGCCTGGCGGCCGGTGAAGAATGCGTGCAGCGTCCCTACTGCGCGCCCGGCCTGAAGAAGACGTACGGCATCCGCGTCACCGCCGTGGACCCCAAGGGCGTCGGCACCACCCAGGCCAAGCAGGCCGTCCGACGCGGTCAGGACCAGATGGTGCTGACCACCACGACCGACGCCACGCTCGACGACTTCGGCCTCGTCCTGCTCGCCGACGACAAGCACCTCCAGAACGCCGACTACCTCGTCCCCGTCGTCAACCGGTCCCGGGCGGGCAGCGCAGGCGTACGCAACGCGCTGGGCAGGCTCAACACCGTACTGACCACCGCCGACCTGGCCCGGCTCAACGAACAGGTCGACAGCTGGCGGCGGCTGCCCGAGGACGTGGCGCGCAGATATCTGGAGTCCAAGAACCTCGTCCCGCCTGGCTGACCGCCGCCTCGCCGCGGTCAGGCCGTCAGCTTCCCGGGCAGCCAGCCCAGCCGCACGGCCTGCTGGAAGGGCCCGCCGCCCTCGTGGTCGTTGAAGTCGTACACCTCGATGGTCTTGTCCTGGTGGGCATAGGCGTTGAAGGCGGCGAAGACGGTCGAGGGCGGGCAGGTCATGTCCTCCAGGGCGGTCGAGAACAGCGCCGGTACGCGCCCGCGTGCGGCGAAGTGCACCCCGTCGAAGTAGGAGAGCGTGGCCCGCGCCCGCTCGGCCCGGCCGCGGTGCGTCTTGAGGTAGTTGCCCACCTCGCGGTACGGGGTGCGGTCGGTGACCGTGAGGGCACGGGGGAAGTCGCACAGGAACGGGACGTCCGGCGCGATCGCCACGAGGTCGGGTATCAGTCCGCCCACGGCGAGCGTGATGCCGCCGCCCTGGCTCTCGCCGATGGCCGCGGTGCGTGCCGCGTCGGCCAGCGGGTGCGAGCGCGCCGCCTCCACAGCACGCACCGCGTCGGTGAACACCCGCCGGTAGTAGTACGACTCCGGGTCCTCGATGCCACGGGTCATGAAGCCGGGGTAAGCGGGCGCGCTGCCCACCGGGTCAGGGGTGTCGCCGACGAGCCAGCCGCTGCCCTGGCCGCGGGTGTCCATCACGAAGTGGGCGAAACCGGCCGACGCCCAGAGCAGATGGGTGTGCGCCAGGCCCCGCCCGCCGCCGTAACCGATGAACTCGACCACCACCGGCAGCGGCCGAGTGGTGCCCGCCGGGACGACGAACCAGCCCTTGACCGGGTGACCGCCGAAGCCCGCGAAGGTCACGTCGTACACGTCGACGGTGCTCAGCCCCGTGCCGGCGCGCAGTTCGAAACGGGCGTCGAGGTCGTGGGACCGGGCCTCGTCGAGCGTCTTCGACCAGAACGCGTCGAAGTCCTCCGGCTCCACCGACCCGCTGCGGTAGTCGCGCAGCTCGTCGAGGGGCAGATCGAACAGGGACATGCGGGGACCGCCTTCTTCGCGGGGTGAGTGATCACCGTGGGAATGGTCGATCACACCGTACGGGGGGCGGCGCCGGCTCGCCGACGGCGTCACCGCGCTCGTCACCGAGGAGACCGACACCGGAGCTGCCCGGCGCGCTCTGCCGAACCCCTGGTGGCCTGCTCGTTCCGGCCCGGCACCACGGCGGGGCGCGCCCTACACGTCCGCCACCGAGTCGACCCGCACCTCGTCCCGGCCCACGCCCCGCGCGTCCGCGTCGACCGAGCGGCGCAGCGCCTCGTGGAGCTTGGCCGGGGTCAGCACGCCGAGGAACCGGGTCCCGTCGAGTACTGCGACCCATCCCGCGTCGTGCTGGAGCATCTCGCTGAACGCCTGCTTCAGCGGGGCCCCGACCGGCACCCAGGCATCCATTCTGCGGGCCAGTTCGCCGACCGTGCCGTGCTCGCCCGCGATCCGCAGCGCATCCGCCGCCACCCAGCCGTGCAGGTCGCCCTCGCCGTTCAGGACCACCGCCCAGCGGGCACTCGTGCTGCCCAGCCGTGCCGCCGCCGCGCCGGCCGGCTCGTCCAGCCGGGCGACCGGCGGCTCCTCCAGGTCCTCCGGCTCGATCGTGGTCACCGAGAGCCGCTTCAGGCCCCGGTCGGCGCCGACGAACTGTGCCACGTACGGGGTGGCCGGAGCCCCGAGCACGGCGCGCGGGGTGTCGAACTGCTCGATGCGCCCCGCCCCGTACACCGCGATCCGGTCGCCCATCCGGACCGCCTCCTCGATGTCATGGGTGACCATCAGGACCGTCTTGCGGACCGTCGCCTGGAGGCTGAGGAATTCGTTCTGCAGCCGCTCGCGCACCACCGGGTCGACCGCGCCGAACGGCTCGTCCATCAGCAGCACCGGCGGATCCGCGGCCAACGCCCTCGCCACACCGACCCGTTGGCGCTGTCCGCCGGAGAGCTGCGCGGGGTAGCGGGAGCCGTACGTCTTCGGGTCGAGGCCCACCAGATCCAGCAGCTCGGCCGCCCGCTGCCGGGCCCTGGCCCGTTTCCAGCCGATCAGCGCGGGCACGGTCGCGGTGTTGTCGAGGACGGTGCGGTGCGGGAAGAGACCGACCTGCTGGATGACATAGCCGATCCGGCGGCGCAGTCTCACCGGGTCGACACCGGAGATGTCCTCGCCGCCTACGAGGATCCGGCCCGTCGAGGGCTCGATCAGCCGGTTCACCATCATCATCGTGGTGGTCTTGCCGCAGCCGGACGGTCCGACGAGGGTGACCAGTTCCCCCTCGGTGACTTCGAAGGAGAGATCGTCGACCGCGCTGGTGCCGTCCGGATACACCTTGCCGACCTGCTCGAACCGGATCATGCCTGCACGGTAGGAGTCACCCGGGCCCCCCGCACACGGGCCGAGACCGACCGGGTCACGGCCGTGTGCTGAACTGTCCGTGGCCCATCTGATTCAGGAGCACCTTGTGAGCAGCTACCGGCAGCCCGGCATCGTCTTCACCGACCGCTATTTCACGGTCCCGCTCGACCACAGCGATCCGGGCGGCGAGCAGATCGAAGTCTTCGGCAGAGAGGCGGTGGCGAGCGGCAGGGCCGACGAGGAGCTGCCCTGGCTGCTGTACCTGGAAGGCGGTCCCGGCTTCGGCGCCCGGCGTTTCGTCGGCGCGGAGGCCTGGCTGGGGCGGGCCGTGCGGGAATTCCGGGTGCTGCTGCTCGACCAGCGCGGCACCGGTCTCTCCACCCCGGCCAACCGCCAGACCCTGCCGCTGCGCGGCGGCCCGCGCGAGCAGGCCGACTACCTTGCCCACTTCCGCTCCGACAACATCGTGCGCGACTGCGAGCTGATCCGCCCGCAGCTGACCGGCGGCGCGCCGTGGACGGTCCTCGGCCAGTCCTTCGGCGGTTTCT
The DNA here is from genome assembly GCF_053594575.1 of Streptomyces sp. NPDC001880. Taxonomy (NCBI): domain Bacteria; kingdom Bacillati; phylum Actinomycetota; class Actinomycetes; order Kitasatosporales; family Streptomycetaceae; genus Streptomyces; species Streptomyces sp. NPDC001880. Next base: position 805 of record NZ_JBSFET010000201.1, on the reverse strand, counting down.
GCGCGGTCCGCTATCTGTCGGCCGCCCCCGAAGGGCTGGGGGCCGTCCTCATCACGGGTGGGCTGCCGTCCCTCGACGCACACGCCGACGACGTGTACCGGGCCGCCTACCCCCGGATCGAGCGCAAGGTCGCCGCCCACTACGCCCGCTACCCGCAGGACGTCGAGCGCGCCCGGGAGATCGCCGCCCATCTGCTGGAGCACCCCACCGACAGCGCCGGACACCGGCTGACGCCCGAGGGGTTCCAGTCCCTCGGCATCATGCTGGGCGGTGGCAGTGGCAGCCACCAGCTGCACTACCTGCTGGAGAACGCCTTCGTCCGTACACCGCACGGCACCGAGCTCTCCGACACCTTCCAAGAGGCCGTGCGGACCGCGACCTCGTTCGCCGGACATCCGCTGTACGCGCTGATGCACGAGGCGATCTACGGCCAGGGCGAGCAGCCCACCGGCTGGGCGGCCGAGCGGGTCCGGGCCGAATTCCCGCAGTTCGATGCCGCCGGGGCGCTCTCGGGCGACGGTCCGGTGCTCTTCACCGGTGAGAGCATCCACCCCTGGCACTTCGAGGTGGACCCGGCGCTGCGCCCGCTGCGCGAGACCGCCGAACTGCTGGCCGCCCGCACCGACTGGGCGCCGCTGTACGACACCGGGCGCCTGGCGGCCAATCAGGTGCCGGTCGCGGCCGCCGTCTACCACGACGACATGTACGTGGCCGGAAGTTCAACCTCTCCACCGCGCTGCGCCAGCCCTGGACCTCGCTGACCGTCTGGCCGTTCTACCTGCCGATGATCGCGTGCGGGGTCCAT
>NZ_JBSFET010000200.1:0-4311 GCF_053594575.1 Streptomyces sp. NPDC001880 | reverse complement strand
CCGCGCCGTGCAGGAACGCATGCTGGGCGGCGCCCGCAAGGCCCTCATCCAGTCCTTCGGGACCGACCCGCAGACCGTCGTCGCTGGACCCCGCTGCCCGCGCCGTCCGGCGCCGACGACGGTCTGTGGGCCCACCTGTGCGAGGGTGACCCGCGCCCGCCGGTGGAGGACCTCGCCTACGTCCTGCACACCTCCGGAAGCACCGGCATCCCCAAGGGCGTCGTCCACACGCACGCGAGCGCATCGGCGTTCGTCGACTGGGCCGTGGCCGAACTCTCCCTCACCCCCGACGACGTCATCGTCAACTCCGCCCCGCTCCACTTCGACCCCACCACCCTGCACCTGTTCGCCGCTGTCAGGTCGGGGGCCGCGGTGGCCTTGATGCCTGCCGCCGCAGCGCCCTTCCCTGCCGCGTACATCGATTTCTGCCGACGCTCCGGCGGCACCGTCCTGTACGCGGTGACGTCGACCCTCGTCTGGCTGGTGCGGCACGGCACCTCGCTGCTGCCGCGCCTCCTCGGGCTCCGCGCGTTCGTCACCGGCGGTGAGATCCTGCACCCCGCCGACGTCAACACTCTGCACGGTGCCCTGCCGGCGATGCGGCTTCTGAACGTGTACGGCCCGACCGAGAGCAATGTGTGTACCTTCCACGAGATCAAGCCGCCTCTGGGACCCGAGGACGAAGTGCTCATCGGGCGCGTACTGCCAGGTGCGGAGATCCTGGTCGTGGACGACGACCTGACCGCCGTAGCACCGGGAGAGCCGGGTCAACTCCTCGTGCGCGGCGCGATGCTGATGACCGGCTACCTCGACGCCGCGCAGACCGCACGGTCGATGGTGCGCACCGCCGACGGCCGAGAGTGGTACGCGAGCGGCGACCAGGTCTGCGAGAACCCGGACGGTGAGCTGCGGTTCATCGGGCGGGTGGACGCGCAGATCAAGTCGCGCGGCTACCGCGTGGAGCTCGGCGAGGTGGAAAAGGCCGTTCGGCGCTGCGAGGGCGTCCACGAAGCGGTGGCCGTCGCCACCGCGGACCCCGTCTTCTCCAATCTGATCACGGTATTCGTCACCGCGGACACCGAAGCGGCCCGCACGCTCTGCGGACGGTTGCCGGAATACTTGCCGCCCTACATGCTTCCGCGCCATGTCGTGCACGTGGACGGCGAACTCCCTAGGCTCAGCAACGGGAAAGTCGACCGGAAATGGCTCTCTGACCTGGCGAGTTCTCCGCGACTGCCGATAATGAGTGGCTTCACGATCTTCGGCTAGGGGAAGAGAGCGCTCTTGTGGTGACCACCGAGGAAGGAGCTGAGTCCGAGTCCGAAGTCCTTCGGGTACCCGGCTTCAGACGACTTTGGGGAGCGAACGGGTTCAGGTTCTCCGCGGCCGAGGTCGCCGGCTTCGCCCTCCCTATCACGGCAGTGACGTCACTGCACGCGAACCCGTTCGAAGTCGGCCTGATCTTCGTCTTCAGCCGCCTCGGTTACCTGCTGGTCGGGCTGCCCGCCGGCGTCTGGGTCGACCGCTGGAACCGCAAATCCGTCCTGCTCTGGTCGGACGCTGTCTACGCGGTCGGTTTCGCCACCATTCCGCTCGCCTACGCCCTCGACGCCTTGACCGTGCCGCATCTCATCGCGACGGCCTTCGTCGGCAGCGTGAGCGGTGTGTTCTTCGATGTCGCCCACAACAGCATCCTGCCCCAGCTGCTGCCCAAGCGCCGGATAGCCGACGCCAACGCCCGGCTGCAGACCTCCTCCACCACCATCATGGCGGTCTCACCCGGCGCGGCAGGCCTGGCGACCCGGGCCGTCCCCGCCCCCCTCCTGTACCTGTTCGCCGCTGTCTGCCACCTCGTGTCCATCCTGATGGTCAAGGGCATCAAGCCCGCCGAGACGGAACGGCCCTCCGTCGAGAAGCGCAACTTCCGCCGCGAGGTCGTCGAGGGCGTACGGTTCCTCTTCAAGCACCCCCTGCTCCGCCTGATCGTCTGCCAGGCCGCCCTGAACAACCTAGGCGCCGGCATCATGCTCGCGATGCTGCCGGTCTTTCTCCTCGACGAGGCCGGCGTTTCCTCCTGGGTGTTCGGCCTGCTGTCCACCCTGGGCGCCGTCGCCGGTGTCGTCGCCTCGCTGCTCTGCCCGCGGCTGCGTCGACGGTTCGGCGAGGTCCGGATGACGATGGTCTTCTCCGCGCTCGCCCCCTTCGCACTCGTCGCCGCGCCCCTTGCCGCCGTCTTCCGCGGCGCGGCCGTCCCCCTCGTCGCCACTGCCCAGATCCTCATCGGCTTCGTAGTGGTCGGCCGGTCCGTCGCGGTCGCCGGACTGCGCGCCCGCGCCACCCCACTTGCCTACATGGGACGCGTCACCGCCGGCAACGGCGTCGTCACCCAGGGCGCCACCCCGCTCGGTGGGCTGATCGGTGGTGTTCTCGCCGGCACCTGGTCGACCACGGTCGCCCTCTGGGTCGGTGTGGTCGTCACGGCGATCCCCGTCATCATCCTGCTGCGCTCGCCGCTCCGCTCGCACCGGACCTTTCCCTCGGAGTGGGAGGTCTGACGGGCCCGACGCCCGCAGCGCCCCGCCTCCCCCCGTAACCGACCCCATCACGCGGGAGACTCACCGTGAGTGTTCACACCACCCTCGATCTCGCCACCGGCGGGGATCCCTTCGGCGACGCTGTCCGGGAGGTCTGGGAGGCAGGTGCCGGGCCGGGCGTCGCCTACGAGATCATCGAGCGCGACGACGGCCTGATCACCGCCAACGACATCCGCCGGTACTTCGCTCCCTATGCCGAGTGGGCCCCGCTCGAACAACAGCTCTGCGAGCGGGCCGGACAGCGGATCCTCGACGTCGGGTGCGGGCCCGGCCGGCACGCCACCCACCTCCTCGAACAGGGCCGCCGGGTGCTCGGCGTCGAGTCCTCGCCCGGCGCCGCCGACATCGCCCGTCTACGGGGTGTGGAGACGCTCACCACCACCGTCGAGACCCTCACGCCCGACATCGGCAGGTTCGACACCGTGCTGCTAGGTGGTCAGAACATCGGCCTCCTGGGCAACCGGGAGAAGGCGGGGGACATCCTGCGCCGGCTCGCCGCCGTGACCCGCCCCGGCGGCTCACTCCTCGGCGTGAGCGTCGACCCGCACGCCCTGACCAGCGCCTGGAACCGGGCCTATCAGGAGCGCAACCTCGCCGCGGGCCGACTGGCCGGGCAGCAGCGGCTGCGCATCAGGGACGGTGTGACGTCGACGCCCTGGTTCGACTACCTCTACGCGTCCGCGGCGGAACTCGAATCACTGGCGGACGGGACGCCGTGGCGGGTCCACGAACTGGTCCGGCACGGAAAGCAGTATCTGGCACATCTCACGAGGAGCTGACACATGCACACACTCAACCGGAGTGTCCTTGAGAAGGCCGCGGCGGAGTACGCCGACCAAGGGTTCGCCATCATCCGTGACGTCCTGCCACCGGAACTCCTGGACGAGGCACGTGCCCACGTCGAGTGGCTGACCCGCAAGTACCCGGACCTGCGCCCCGAACACTTCCACCATCCCCTGATCCGCAACGATGCCTTCTGGGCGCGCCTGGTCTCGGAGCCCCTGCTGGTGGACATCGGGGAGTTCTTCCTCGGCGAGAACCTGGCGTGCTTCACCGCCCACTACATCTGCAAGCCGCCCTACGACGGCCAGCCCGTCCTGTGGCACCAGGACGGCGCCTACTGGACGCTGAGCCCGATGGAAGCCCTGACAGTGTGGCTCGCCATCGACGAGAGCACCACGGAGAACGGCTGCCTGCGCATGATTCCCGGCAGCCACCGGCTGCCGCTGCACAAGCCGTCGGTACGGACCGACAAGGACAACATGCTTTTCTCCACGGCCGATGAGACCGTGGTGCGGGAGTGGGCCGACGAGCACGGCGTTGTGGACATCGAGCTCCAGCCGGGCGACGTCTCCATCCACCACTCGAACCTGCTGCACTGCTCGGAGGCGAACACCTCCGCCAAGCGCCGCTGTGGCCTCGACATCGGCTACATCTCCACCAGCACGCGGATCCACAGCGAGGGCCTCTACCTCGACCCGCTGCTCGTCCGGGGGAACGACCCCGCCGCACTCAACAGCTACCGTCCCTTCCCCGCCTACCAGGAGGGCGAGACGATCCCCTTCGCGGGACGTGAGGAATGGAACGCGACGGTGGAGCTGCGCAATAAGGAGCTGCCGCAGAGCCGCGCCGCCGTCTGCGAGAGCAGCCCCGTCGAGATGACCCGGCACATGATCGACCGGCTGCGCGCGGGCACCGTCAAGCGCTGAGCGCGCAC
>NZ_JBSFET010000199.1:0-4377 GCF_053594575.1 Streptomyces sp. NPDC001880 | reverse complement strand
CCTCAGCCGAAGGCCGCCCGCACGTGCGGCAGTTACCACTCCGAGTGATCAAGTACGAGGAGCCGTTCGGACCCCGAGGTTAAAGATCAAGTTAGTGCCGCGGCAGGCTGCGTTCGCCCCGTCGCGACGCCCGGCACGCACTCTCGCCGCAGCGGACGAAAGCCCGAGTACGTCCAGTACGAGGGCTTCCGTCCGGCACGCCTAGAGCACGCACCGGACGCCGCTCCTCGACGGGCAGACGTTGCCTGCCGCGGCAGAACAACTAGCGCTTCAGCGCCGGGATCTCGATGGCGGGGCACCGGTCCATGACCATGTCCAGCCCCGCCGCACGCGTGCGGCCGTACGCCTCCGTGTCGACCACGCCGAGCTGGAACCAGACGGCCCTGGCGCCTGCCGCGACCGCCTCGTCGGCCACCGCGCCCGCCAGGTCGCTGTTGACGAAGACGTCCACCACATCGACCGGGAACGGTATGTCGGCCAGCGAGGCGTAGCCGTCCTCCCCGTGCACGCGCTCCGCCTTCGGATGGACCGGGACCACCCGCTTGCCGAAGCGCTGAAGCACCTCGGCGACTCCGTAGGCCGCGCGCGACCGGTTGTCGGACAGGCCCACCACCGCCCAGGTGTCGCCGCTGTCCCGGAGAATCCGGCGGATCGTCTCTTCGTCTGCGTACATGATCCGGACAACGGACGGCGGCCCCGGACCATTCCCGTGCAGGGCATAGGCTGGCCGGATGCAGGAGCAGTACCGGACAGTCGCCCGCGCGGGCGTGCACGAGACCGAGATCAACCGATCGCGCTTCATCTGCGCGCTCGCCCCCGCCGCCACCGAGCAGGAGGCACAGGACTTCGTCGCACGCGTCCGCGCGGAACACCCGACCGCCACCCACAACTGCTTCGCCTACGTGATCGGCGCCGACGCCTCCATCCAGAAGGCGAGCGACGACGGGGAGCCCGGGGGCACCGCGGGCGTCCCCATGCTGCAGATGCTGACGCGCCGTGAGATGCGTTACGTCGTCGCCGTCGTCACCCGCTACTACGGTGGCGTCAAGCTCGGCGCCGGCGGACTGATCAGGGCCTACGGGGGAGTGGTCGGCGAAGCTCTCGACGAGCTCGGCACCATCACCCGCCGGCGCTTCCGCCTCGCCACGATCACCGTCGGCCACCAGCGCGCCGGCAAGCTGGAGAACGATCTCCGGGCCACCGGCCGCACCGTGCGCGAGGTCCGCTACGCGGAGGCCGTCGTCATCGAGATCGGACTGCCGGACGCCGATGTCGAGTCCTTCCGAGGCTGGCTGGCCGACGCGACGGCGGGCGAGGCCGGGCTGGAGCTGGGCGGCGAGGCGTACGGGGACGCCTGACCGGATCTCCGCGTCATCACGCGCTCTCCAGTCGTGCCGCCGCCGATCGGCCGCACCGGACCATGGGTGCGTGGCCCGACTCCTGACCCGCGGCGATCTCCTGGCCGTGCTCGCCCCGGAGCCCGCCCTGAAAGCCCTGTCCGAGAGGTTCCGCAACGCAGGATCCTTCACGATCGCGGGGCAGCGCGTGCGCACGGATCTGCCGTTCCCCGGTACGGCGACGGCGCACACCCGGCCGTGTCTCCCGCACGACCTGTTCCGCCCACGCACCGGCCGGGCCCCGCCGGCAGGACCTGGTCGTCGTCCGGCCCGCGTACCGGAGGGAAGGATTCCGCTCCGTCGGAACGCGGATCGATCTTCTCGGATGAAGCCGGCGGTGATGCGAGACTGTGAGGGGTGAGGAAAGAGGGGCTCACCACTCGGGGCGGAGGAAGAGAACAATGCGGGTCGGAGCCGGGTCTTGAGAATTCTGCACACATCGGACTGGCACCTGGGGCGCTCGTTCCACCGGGTCTCCCTGCTCGAAGCCCAGGCCGTCTACCTGGACCACCTGGTGGACATGGTGCGCGAGCACGAGGTGGACGCGGTCCTCGTCGCAGGTGATGTGTACGACCGGGCCGTTCCACCACTGTCCGCCGTCGAGCTGTTCGACGACGTGCTGCACCGGCTCGCCGCCGTCGGTGTGCCCACCGTGATGATCTCCGGGAACCACGACTCGGCACGCAGGCTGGGCGTCGGCGCGCGACTGATCGGACGGGCCGGAATCCATCTGCGGACCGACCCCGCCGACTGCGCCACCCCCGTCGTCCTGCGGGACTCACACGGCGACGTGGCGTTCTACGGGCTGCCCTACCTGGAACCGGCCCTGGTGAAGGATGTCTTCAAGGCGGAGCGCGCCGGTCACGAAGCGGTGCTGACCGCAGCCATGGAGCGGGTACGCGCGGACCTCGCGGGCCGCCCGGACGGCACCCGGTCCGTGGTGCTCGCCCACGCCTTCGTCGCGGGCGGCGAGCCCAGCGACAGCGAGCGCGACATCACCGTCGGTGGGGTGGCCGCCGTGCCAGCCGGAGTCTTCGACGGCGTCGACTACGTGGCGCTCGGCCATCTGCACGGCTGCCAGAGCGTCACCGAACGCGTCCGGTACTCCGGCTCGCCGCTCGCCTACTCCTTCTCCGAGGTCGGCCATCGCAAGACGATGTGGCTGATCGACCTCGACGCCTCGGGCACGGTCACCGCCGAACGCCTCGACTGCCCGGTGCCCCGCCCCCTCGCCAGGCTCCGCGGCCGCCTCGACGAACTCGTCGAGGACCCCGCGCTGGAGCGGCACCAGGAATCCTGGATCGAGGCCACCCTCACCGACCCGGTGCGCCCGGCCGAGCCGATGGCCCGGCTCCTGGAGCGCTTCCCGCACGCACTCAGCCTCGTATTCGAACCCGACCGGCCCGCCGACGACCCGCTCGCCTCGTACGCACAGCGTCTCAAGGGGCGCGACGACCAGCAGATCGCCGAGGACTTCGTGGCACATGTGCGCGGCGGCTCGGCGGCCGACGAACAGGAACGAACAGTGCTGCGCGGCGCCTTCGAGCACGTCCGGGTGGACGACGCAGTGCGCGAGGTGAACCGTTGAGACTCCACCGGCTCACCGTCACCGCCTTCGGGCCGTTCGGCACCACCCAGGAGATCGACTTCGACGCCCTCTCCTCGGCCGGGCTCTTCCTGCTGCACGGGCCGACCGGCGCCGGGAAGACCTCGGTGCTCGACGCGGTCTGCTACGGCCTCTACGGTGCGGTGCCCGGCGCCCGCCAGAGTCCCGGCACCTCCCTGCGCAGCGACCACGCCCCGGCGGACCTCGCCACCGAGGTCGCGCTGGAACTGACCCTCGGCGGGCGACGCCTCGAGATCACCCGGAGTCCCGCCCAGCCCCGCCCGAAGAAGAAGGGCACCGGCTTCACGACGGAGAAGGCGCAGAGCCGGCTGCGCGAATACGACCCCGACGACGGCTGGCGGCCGCTCAGCCGCTCGCACCAGGAGATCGGCGAGGAGATCACCCGGCTCATCGGGATGAGCCGGGAACAGTTCTGCCAGGTGGTGCTCCTGCCCCAGGGCGACTTCGCACGCTTCCTGCGCGCCGACGCCGAGGCCCGCGGCAGACTCCTCGGCAGGCTCTTCGACACCCACCGCTTCGCCGCCGTCGAGGAGCGTCTCGCCGAACTGCGTCGTACCGCCGAAACCAGGGTCAGGGCCGGGGACGAACGTGTTCTGGCAGCAGCTCAGCGGATCGCCCAGGCCGCCGGACCCGCCGCACGCGAATCGCCGCTCCCCGACCTCCAGCCCGGCGAACCGGGGCTCGCCGAGGGCGTGCTGGAGTGGGCCGCCATGGCCCGCAGCGGTGCCCGCGAACGGCTCGACATCGCCTCCTGCGTCCTCACCATGGCCGAAGGCCGCCAGTCGGCCGCCCGCCTGACCCTCGACAGCGAACGCGAACTCGCCGCGCTCCAGCAGCGATACGAGGAGACGCGGCGCCGCGCCGCCGCGGTCGAAGCCCGCCGCCCCGACCGCGACCGGCACCACGAACGCCTCGCACGGGCCCGCAAGGCGGACCTCGTCGCGCCCGCGCTGGACCTGCGGGAGGCGGCCGACCGCACCTACCGCACCGCCTGCCGGGCCCGTGACCGCGCGCGCGCCGCGCTCCCCGGCACTCTGGCCGACGCCGGTGCCGAACAACTCGCGGAGCTGGAGCGCAGGCTCCGCCAGGAGCTCGGCGGGCTCGACGCCGCGAAGCGTGCCGAGCAACGGAGCGCCCGGATCGACACCGAGCGGGTCGGCCTGGAGCGCCAGGCAAGGGATGACGAGGAGCTCATCCGCGAAGCGGAAGCCTGGCTGGCCGACTGGGATTCCACCCGTGACGGCCTGCGGGCACGCATCGAGGTGGCCCAGGAGGCCGCCACCCGCGCCGAACAGCTCGCCGGCCGGCTGGAGCCCGCCCGCGCCCGGCTGGACGCGGCCCGCCGCCGCGACG
>NZ_JBSFET010000198.1:0-4527 GCF_053594575.1 Streptomyces sp. NPDC001880 | reverse complement strand
CCGTAATCCCCGGTGGATCAGCGCGCGGCGTCAGATGCGGTGCATCGCAAGGCGGAGGGGCGTCCGCATACTGGATGTATGTGGACGTTCCGACAACGCGGCGAGGTGCCGTAGCTGTCGTCGCGCGCCCGCCGGGGACTACGGGACAGCCCTTACCCTGGTAGGTATGACCACGGGGGACGATCTGCTCCTGCTCGCGATAGTCCCGGGCAGGCTGCGCATACGGATACGGGGCGAGGACCGGCTCCGGTTCGCCCTGCGGACCGCGGAGTTGGCGGACCTGGGCCTGGCCGGTCGGATCGCCGTCGGGCCCCGGCGGATCGAGGTGCTGGACACCAGGCCCGTCGAGGACCGCCGCCTGAGCAATGTCCTGCGCGCTCTCGGCGCGGCTGCTCCCCCGCCCGGCCTCAAGGACTGGCTGCGCCGGACGCCGCGTTCCCTGACCGTCGAGTACCTCTCCCGGCTGCAGGACCAGAAGGCGGTCCGTGTCCGTCGGTGGCGTGATTCCAGCGGCCGTACCCGTCACGAGATTCTCTCCGTGGACCTGCCGCGCCGCCGGGCGCTGCTGACCCGCCTCCACGGCGTGGTCCGCTCCGGCCCATCAGGGTCCGCCGCCGACCGCGACCTCACCCTCGCCGTGCTCGTCCGGGCCGCGCACCTCGCCCCTGCCGCCTACCCCGGGCTGTGCGGCATCACCGATCGCCGTCGCCTGGGCGCCCTCGCCGCGGCCCACCGTCTCGCCCCCACGACCGCCGGAGCGGCCCCGGTCACCGACGAGGAACTCGCCGGGGCGCTGACCACCGGCGCGGATGTCCTCACCCGCCGGCTCCTCGGCGAGCTCAGCGATCTCTACGCCGACTTCACCACCGGTGGTCACGGCCTCGGCCACGGTCTGGACTCGGGCGGCTGGTCCGAGGGCGGTGCGGGCGGCACCGGCCACCACGGCGGCGGGCACGCCGGCTGGTGACTCCGACAGGTGACAGCCCGCCGTGCCGAGGCCCCGCCGGACATTCCGGCGGGGCCTCGGCGTCTCACGTGCTCTCACGCAGATCTCACGGCTGTGCGGGCTCACACCCGGATCGTAAGTCCCCTGACTTGGCATCAAGCGCCTGATCCAGGACGGCCGGACGCCCCCGGACAGTCTCTATGGCCTGGTCCGCAGCTTCGCGGTGCCCGGGTCATGAACGGCCTCGGAGGGGCCGGCCGAGTCCTGTCCCGCCGTTCGCCACATGGTGAGCGCCAGGTGGACCTGGAGTGCGTGGTCGCCATGGCGCCACAGTGGGCCGAGCAGCGCGGAGATCCGGTCGATGCGCTGGTAGAGCGTGTTGACATGGACGTAGAGGGCGGTGGCGGTTCGGCTCAGGTTGCCGTCGCAGGCGAAGTAGGTGAGCGCGGTGCGCACCAGATGGCTGCCGCGGGCCTCGTCGTGCTCCATCAGCGGACCGATCGTGCGGCGGACGAAACGGTCCAGTTCCTCGCGGCCCGCCGGGCCCAGCAGGATGCCGTGGATGCCGAGGTCGTCGCGGCAGGCACCCTCGCCGACACGGTCCAGCGCGACCAGTACGTCCAGGCAGCGGGAGGCGTCGCGGTGTGCCTCGACGACGGCCGCCGCGCCGGGTGCCGCGGGCTCCGCCCCGACCGTGACAGGGTGTCCGATCCCGTCGGTCAGCAGTCCGGCGAGGGTACGAGCAGCATCGCCGGGCTCGTCGCCGGCGGGCAGGACGACCACCGTGTTGCCGCCGTACTCGCCCGCGATGCCGCCGAGCCGGGTGGCGTGGCCGCCCGCCAGTTCCGTGATGCGGCGCCGCCCGGCGTTGTCCCCGCCCCGCGCCACGAGCACCATGTGGTCGCGCTCCAGATCGAGGCCGACCAGCGCGGCGCGGCGGCGCAGTCCTTCGGGGTCACGGTGCGGAGCGCCCAGCAGGTCTTCGAGGATCTCGCCGCGCAGCCGGTGCTCGGCCTCCGCGACCGTGCGTTCGCCCAGCAGCATGAGAGCGGCTGCCTGGGCGGCCCGTTCCAGGGCGTGGATGTCGGAGGCGTCGAGTCCGCCGCGTACGAGCAGCAAGGTGCCGAGGTGTTCGTCGGCGGCGACGATCGGGGTGGCGCAGACGGTGCCGCGCGACGCGGGACCGCGGCGGGCCCGGGCCTGTGTCATCTCCCGTACGAGGAGGGCGGGTTCGGGTGGTGCGTCGCCGGCCGAGGCGAGCGGCCGGTCCTGTGCGTCGAGGACGAGGACGCTGCCGCGCAGGACATCGGCGAGCTCCGACGCCAGCCCCGCCGGACCGCCGCCGTCGAGCGCGACGGCGGTGAGCCGCTCGTGGACGGCGGCGGTCTTGCGGACCTCTTCGAAGAGGGTGGCGTTCTCGATGGCGAGGGCCGCGTGATTGGCGAGCGAGATGAGCAGGTCGACCTCGTCCGGCGAGAAGGGACGGACCCGGCGGTTGGCGGCGAACAGCACCCCGTACACCTGATCGCCGAACTTCAGCGGCACGCCCTGGATGGCCACCAGTCCCTCCGCGCCGATGATGCCGTCCACGTAGGGGGTGTGCGCGAAGCGGGCGTCGTTGGGGTAGTCGGCGGTGTGGTACGGCACGGCGGTCGCGGCGACCAGTCCGCCGAGACCGGTACCGGCGGCGAGCCGGCCGGTCTTGAACCCGTCCGTCGTGATGCCGTCGGTGACGCGTACGTAGGTGTCGCCCTCCTCCGGGTCGGAGAGCAGCAGATACGCGACGTCGGTGCCGATGAGGGTGCGAGCGCGGCTGACGATGGCCTGCAGGACGTCCTCCAGATCGCGCAGCGAGGCGAGGTCACCGGCGGTCTCGTAGAGCGCGGCGAGTGCGGCTTCCCGTCGGCGGTGGGCGGCGAGCCTGGAACGTATCTCCAGGGCGTCGTCGACGAGTTGCGGCGCGGCCGCCACGGCACGGAACTCCGTCTCGTCGGCCTCTTCGCGCAGCAGGCGCAGCAGAGCACCCGCGGTCTCCGTCTGTGTCGTCATCCGGCCAGTGATACCGCACCGTTGCCGCAGTGCACACCGGATGATGGAGAGAATCTCCACTCATCGCCCGTGGACGCCGTGGCACACCTCCATTTCCTGCAGGGCGGTATGCGGCCAACCATGGCCCCGTCCGTTTCCGAAACCCGGCTATCCACCCCCCATTCCCCGGACGGACACCAGTTAAGGAGAACGCACGATGAAGCTCGGCTCCCTGCGGTCCGCCGCTGTCACCCTGGCGGCCGCTCTTGCCGCGGCCCTGGGGCTCACCGCCCCCGCGCACGCGGGCGAACCGGGTCTCCCCCGGCTCAACATCACCGATACGTACGTCACCGGAATCTCCTCCGGCGGATTCATGGCCTCGCAGCTCCAGGTCGCCTACTCCGGCACCTTCAAGGGCGCGGGCATCGTCGCCGCGGGTCCGTACTACTGCGGGAAGGGCGGCATCGTCGTCGGCCTGATCGCCTGCGGTACGGGGCTGATCTCCACCGACCCGGAAGGCATCGAGCAGATCACCCGCCGCTGGTCGGCCGAGGGGCGGATCGATCCCGTGTCGAACCTGGCGGGCAAGCCCGTCTACACGTACCACGGCACCAAGGACCCCGTCGTCCGGACATCGGTGAGCGACGAAGGAGTCCAGTTCTACCGGGACTTCGGGGCCCGGACCGCGTACCACGACACTGATCCGGCAGGGCACGGCTGGCCCACCCCGAACGCCCCGCTGAGCTGTGGCACCACGTTCTATCCCTTCCTGATCAACTGCGGCAACGATCCCCAGGGGGAGATGCTCGGTCACTGGCTGGGAAAGGTGAACCCACCGGCCGCCGCCCAGTCGGGCACCGTCAGCCGGCACGACCAGAACCGGTATGTGCCGGGGGGCCTGGCCCAGTGGTACAGCATGGGCAGCAGCAGCTTCCTCTACACGCCGGACTCCTGCGCGGCAGGAGCCGCGTGCAAGCTGGTCGTCGCCCTGCACGGCTGCATGAGCGACAACAAGTTCGTGGGTGACCGGTTCGCCCGTGAGTCCCATCTCAACGAGTACGCCGACACCAACAACCTGGTGATCCTCTATCCGCAGACCGACATCAGCCCGCTGCGCGGCAATCCCCAGGGCTGCTGGGACTGGTGGGGGTACACGGGCAGCGACTACGCCCAGAAGTCGGGTCCCCAGATGCGTGCCGTCCTGAATGAGGTACATGCGCTCGGCGGCTGACATGCATACTCCGCCCTCGCCGTGGAAGCCGTGACAGGCGTGTCCGCGAGCACCGCTCGCGCTCGGTCGGCCAGGAGGCAGACCGGGCGCGGGTTGCGCTTTGCGGTCAGGGCACGACGATGGAACGGGAGGGGTGTGGCCAGGGGCAGGTCGTCACCCGGGGGCGGATCATCAGCCGCGGCCGGTGCGGCCGCAGGAAACGGCTGCTGTGCCGTCCCAGGTCGGCACCGACGGCGGACGGGCCCTGCACGACGCCCGGCTTGGCGGCAGTGGTGGTTGTTCTGGATGCACAACGACGCCGCCGGTCTCGCCGGCCTCGTCC
>NZ_JBSFET010000197.1:0-4557 GCF_053594575.1 Streptomyces sp. NPDC001880 | reverse complement strand
CGGCCGTGGGTCACGCCCCGCTGTGGGCGTCGATCGGCACGCACCTGACCGTCCTGACCGTGAACCGCATCATGCTGCAGGGCGAGGACCGCGACGCGGGCGTGACGGTGGAGCAGGCGTCTGGTAACGCGGTGCTGCTCGTACCGCTGTACCTGGTGGTCGTCGCGATCGCATTCCTGGCGCGCCGCCGGGTCACGCGTCGGCACACGCCCGGCGAAAAGTAGGCGGTGACCGCCACCGGACTGCTCGATGCCGGGCTCCCGGTCCGCGCAGAGGACGGGACCGCCACCCTGGTCGACGACGTCCGGTACGGCCTTCGCCTCACGGACTCCGACGACGCCAGCCCCTACTGACACCCCTCATGGCGAGACCACTGACACCCAGTGGCAGACTCCACTGACTTCTCCGTGGCGGACTGTCCTGTCCCAGATAACTGTAGGTAGGGCGAGGCTGTGACCTGCGGTGCCTACAGTTGGGTGGGACAGGTCGGCGGTGGGTGTCCCGATCAACTGTAGGCAGCCGCCTCTAGGGTGTTGATCGCGGAAGTCCACTGGTTGGCCCGGAGGTGCCATGTCCCTGCAGATGAAGCTGGTCGCGATAACGCTCGACTGCCCTGATCCGCTGGCTTTGGCAGCGTTCTATCAGCAGGCCACCGGCCTTGAACCGCACCCGAAGTCGGACTCCGACTTCGCGGGTCTCAACGGTGAGCACGGAATCTTCATCGGTTTTCAACGGGTCGACGACTACCGGGCTCCGAGTTGGCCCGACCAGATCGTCCCCCAGCAGCTTCACGTCTGCTTCAAGGTCGATGAGGACTTGGAGGTGGCCGAAACCCAGCTGCTGGAGCTGGGTGCGGGCAAGCCGGATCACCAGCCGCATGGGGACAAGGCGCGGGTCCTCACCGATCCGGCTGGGCATCCCTTCTGCATCAGCCTGCGCTGATCGCCGGGTGCACGAGGTCCTCGACCTGTCTTGCTGTGGCCTCGCCCGGACCCGGCGGGCCCCGGAGGCGTACGCCTGGTGAGAGGCCCGACGGGGAGTCGCCCCCGATATCAGCGGTGCTCGGCGGGGCTGCTGTCCACCGTCCAGCCGGATTCGGCCGGGAGCAATGCCTGGGTACTGGTAGACGCGTCGAACCACAAGTACACGTTCGGCAGCTACACGCTCGGCAAGGGCAAGACCGTCACCATCCGCACCGGCAAGGGCAAGAACACGGCGACGAACCTGTACCAGAACCGCGGAGCCTACGTCTGGAACAACGACAAGGACACGGCGACGCTGAAGAAGTCGAACGGCTCGAAGGTTGACAGCTGCTCGTACAACTCGACGAGGGCCGACTACAAGATGTGCTGAGCCCGCCTGTAGGCCCCGGTCTCCTATCTCTGACCCACGGTGCAAGGTAGAGCCGCGTCCGCTACCGGTTCCGGCGACGTGCTGCGGGGTCGCGCTCCGAGACGTGCCGGGCGACTGCGTCGACGCCGGGGCGGGCGTACCGCTCCAGGGAGCGGACGGAGGCGTGGCGGGAGCGGGCCAGCAGCATTGGGGTGGAGGTGCCGTCCTCGGCGTCGTGTGTGAGGGCACTGTGGCGGAGCCGGTGGAGTGTGAAGCCGTCCAGGTCCTCGATGTCCTCGGGTGAGGCGAGCGGGTTGGCCAGCAGCCGGGTGTTCTCCTCGAAGATTTCCTCAGCCCGGCGGTAGGAGAGCCGGGCCCGGCCGGTCTCCGGGCACACGTCAAGCGTCGGCGTTCCGGCCGGGGCCTTGCGGTCGGTGAGGAACAGCGGGCCACGGGTGCGGCGGGCGATGAGGCGGGGCAGGAGCTGGGCGGTGCTGGACTGCCAGTGGATCCACTCGGTCGCCCCGCCCTTGGCGGTGATCTTCCCGCGTTTGTCCTGCGGGTACAGGTCGTCCACGTTCAGGCATAGCACCTCATCGGCCCGAGCGGCGGACTCGTAGAGCATCTTCCAGAACGTCTTTTCCCGCAGCGGGACTTCCAGGCGCCACAGGGCCGCGATCTGGTTCTCGGTCAGGGCCTTGGTGCGGTCGGGCGGTGCCGGCCGCCGCTCGATGCCGATCGTCGGATCGCCGACGATCCAGCCCTGTCGCTGCCACCAGCCGATCGCCTTGCGCGCGATGGGCAGTTCCCGGTTGACGGTGTCGGCGTCCATCTCGTCCGCCCGCGCCGCCGCCAGCTCGGCCAGCACCTCCGGCAGCGCAGGGTCGTCGATCGCGGCGACGGGGAAGACGGGCGGCTTCGCGCCCCGACGGGCGGGTCTGGTCGGCGCCGGTTCGCCGGCGAGCATCCACCCCCACGTCGTCAGCGAGATCCGGTAGATCCGCGCGGAGGACTTCGCGATGCCCGCGCCGGTGAGGTACCGCTCGACAGCCGCGGTGTACGACGACGGCGGGGCGGACAGCGGCACCACCCGGGCGCGCGGCAGCCGAAGCGCGCCCCCGCTCCCGATTTCGGTCACCGGTTCGATCGTCACGTCCGTCCCGCCCTTCCGGTACTGCCGCAGTAATTGCGTACACCTCGCCCCGGCGGCCGGAATGGCCCGCAGCAGGTCGCGGTGATCACGGTAGAGGGCCTGCCGCAGTAAATCCGGTATTTACTGCGGCAGGTGAACTCACCGCACATCTCTCTATTGCAACTCTATTGCTATTGCAAGTAATGAGCGGAAAGCTAGGTCAGTCCTTACTGTCAACTCGGGATGCGGAGCCGCCCTTATGCCCCTGATGCCGGAACCCGGACCACAGCGCGTCCTCGCCGCCTCGAACTTCGTCTACACCGTCGGCAGCGGCCTCTATCTGACCGCTGGAGTCCTGTACTTCACCGAGGCCGTCCGACTACCGGCAACCCAGGTGGGCCTAGGACTCGGCATCGCCGGTGTCCTCTCGCTGGCCGTGGGCATCGCTGTCGGTCATCTCGCGGATCGGCACGGAGCACGTGGTGTCTATGCGATCACCCTCGTCGTCCAGGCGTTGGCCACTGCTGGCTTCTTACTGGCAGACAGCTTCTGGCTGTTCGCTCTCGCGGTAGGCACGGCCATGGGCGCCAAAGCGGCCGGACTGGCCGCACGCAGTCCACTCATCAGGCACTACGGAGGGGACCGGCCGCAGGCGTTCCGCGCCTATCTCCGCGCCGTGACCAACGTGGGCATTTCCCTCGGCGCCCTGCTGGCGGGCTGGGCCGTCCAGGTGGGCACCCTTCCCGCCTACCGACTCCTGGTCATCGGCAACGCGGTCGCCTTCGCGGCTTCCGCGGCGATCCTGATCCACCTGCCGTCGGTCACACCTGTCCCCACCACCGGCGGCCCCCGCTGGATCGCCCTGCGGGACCGCCCCTACCTCCTGCTCGCCGCCCTCGACGGCATCATGGCCGTCCAGTTCAAGGTGCTCACGGTGGCCGTCCCACTCTGGCTGGTCACGGCCACCACCGCCCCGCGCTGGCTCATCTCGGGCACCATGCTCATCAACACCGTCATCGTCATTGCGTTCCAGATACGAGCCAGCCGCAGCATCGATTCCCCAACGGCAGGCGGAGCCGCTTACCGTCGAGCAGGCGTGGCCTTCCTCGTCTCCTGCTCGCTGATCTCCCTGTCCGCGGGGATACCGGCGTGGGCCGCCGCCGCGCTGCTCATGACCGCGATGGTGATCCACACGATCGGCGAGCTGTGGCACTCCGCCGCAGGCTTCGAGGTGTCCTTCGCCCTCGCCCCGCAGCACGCCACCGGCCAGTACCTCGGTGTGTTCGGCCTCGGCGCCGGACTGGCCGAAGCCCTCGGCCCGGCCCTGCTCATCTCACTCTGCATCACCTGGGGCCGCCCCGGTTGGTACGTCGCAGGCGCGCTGTTCACCCTGACGGGCCTGGCAGCACCACTCGCCGTCCGCTGGGCACAACGCCACCAGCACAATCGGCAGGCACACCCACAGGCCGTGTGGAAGGAAGCGGCCGCCCTGAAAGGCTCCGGAGGACGTTCAACATCGACGGCTGCCACAGGACAGACGCTGAGGCCGGTCGGCGTTTCGAAGATTGGAAAGGCTGGGACGCAAGGCGAGACGACTTGGGCCGCTGACTAACCGCCTCGATCGGGGAGAGCGGTCAGCGGGCTACCGCCGCGGTAGCTTCGTCGGATCGCGGACGCGGCGCGCTGGCCAGCAGGCCCAGGTCGAGTCGCTTGTCCATGTCAAGGCGGAAGGTGCCGTATGAAGTTTCACCGTGATCTTGGACACGTCGTCGTTACGCCGCGAGGGCCTGATCCTGCTGGTAGCGCAGGCGTGTCTCGTGGGGTGTGAGGTAGCCCCAGTGGACGTGCTTGCGCAGGCGGCGTCTGTTGTAGAAGGTCTCGATGACCCCGTTGCCCAATAGCCTATGCGGCGAGGTGTGATGTCCGGGTGGGGGCGAGTGGTTGCCCGGTCCACCAGGCATCGAGTCGGAGTAGGTTGACGGCGGTGGCTGTGAGGACGTGTGCGAGGGCGGTCTTCCGTAGTCCTGTGTAGCGGCTTCTGCGGGCGCCGGCGGCCACGACCGCTTGGTGGATCGTGCCTTCCACGCCGGAGC
>NZ_JBSFET010000196.1:0-4718 GCF_053594575.1 Streptomyces sp. NPDC001880 | reverse complement strand
GGACCGGCGAATGCCCCACCTGCCACCGCGAGTTACCCGCCGCACGCCAACCAGGGCACACCAGACCACTCCAGACTTAACGAAGTACTACTAGGTCCTCACCTTTCCGTTCCCCCGGTGCCGGACACGGCTTCGGAACACTGCCTGGGCGCGGCCCTCGACACGTTCTGCACACCCTGCCGCACATGGCTGCGACCCGGAGGGCGACTGATCCACCGCGCGGTATTCAGCCAGGCACAGTGGCTTTGTGCCATTCGTGGGCATCCCGCCTCCAACATCACTGCGGCCCGGCTACACAGGAAGGCAGAGGTGGCACGCAGCGGCCTCATTTGTACGTAGGCCGGTCGTGCGGGAGGTCTGAGCGGTTGCTGACTATCAACGTAGCTGTGTTGCTTGCCGTCATTGTCTTCTTCCGGCTGCGCCGGCGCACGGAGTCCCGCAGCCGCTTCGACGAGAAGATGACCGTCGTCATCGTCCTGGCGCTCGGGATCCTCCTGGCTCCCACCCCGGTGGGCCAGGGCATCCTGAGCTTCCTGGGGCAGCTCACGAGCGGCGTGACGCAGGCCAGCCGATGAGCCCCCGCAGGCGGCGGCCCGCAGCTACCAGGCGCCCGCCGGTACGGCGGCGCACCCGCAGGACCCGCAGGCGACAGCAGGCAAACGACCGGCTGATCGGCCTCCTCGCGGCCACGGTCGTGGCCCTCGCTCTGGCAGCGGCCGTGGTCAACTGGCTGCTGGCCCACTGGTGGATCCTGATCGCCACCGGTGTCCTCGCAGCGCTCGCCAGTGGAGGGTGGCTCCGCCAGAAACAGCAGCGGGCCCAGTGGGAAACGGCCCGTACGCGGGAACTGCGCTACGCGCTGACGCAGTTGGACGTCTGCACCATGCCCGGTTCGAGGGCGCGGTGCGGGACCTGATGCGCCGTGACGGCTGCCGGGACGCGGCCCGTGTCGGAGGCGGCGGCGACCTGGGCGCCGATGTGAAAGCCACCGACCCCTACGGGCGCAGATGGGTGATCCAGTGCAAGCATCGTCGCGCTGGCCTCTCCGGATCGGCGGTGGGCACGCCGGACTTCCAGGTCCTCAACGGCACCGCCCGCCAGGTCCACGGCGCCGACATCGCGGTGATCGTCACCAACGGCCGCGTCACGGCACCGGCCATCGCCTTCGCCAAGCAACAACGCCTTCACGTCGTCGACCGCCACACCCTCGGCACGTGGGCGGCCGGCTCGCGCCCTCTGTGGGAACTGCTCCGCGCCGTCCCGCCGCCCCGCAAACCGACCTCGCTCTCCTGAACACCAGGCGCCGGTGCCCCGTGCGCGCTGTCTTCGTCGAACTCGCGGCGGTCGGCGTCACTGGAGGGCGACACTGATCTCCGCCCATGGAACAGCAGCGATCGACGAGGAGGAAACCGTGGCCGACGTCTGGGTGCTGACGAACCCGATCGACAAGAGCGACCAGCAGTTGATCCGGGCCGATGTGATCACCGGGGTTCTGCACGACAAGGAGGGGGTCTTCGCGAGGTGCGCAGGTCAGGAGAAGCCGGTACCGCTCGTGGAGCGGTCAACGAGCTTCGACAAGCGTGACCCGCTCCCACCGGGGTTCCACCTGGCCTTCGTGCAGGCTCTGAACCAGGCCCGGCAGGTGGCGAGGAAAGACATCCAGGTCGTCCGGGCCACATGGAGCATCGGCCAGCAGAGGTGGGAGTGGCTGGCCGAGGACATCGACCTGCTCGACCAGTTCTGAGCAGAAGGGAGCGCGCAGCATGGCCGACGCAGGGAAACAGGTCGCCAAGGCGGAGGACGACAACGGCGATCCGGTGTACCGCTGGATGCTCCAGCGGCAGCCATGGCCGTTCGCCGAGCCGCTGAAGTGCGCCGGCTGCACGCGTCCCGTGTCCATCGTGCCGACCCACCTGCGCCGCGGCTCCCCCGTCCTGACGCACTTCCGGTGGCACGAAGGCCACGACGAGAGCTGCCCACTGGACCCGACACAGGACATGACCGACATCGCGCACGGCTCGCACGGGCTGGCGAAGGTCATGAAGAACGGCACGCTCCGGCTCACCATCCCCGCACACGACCCCCCGAGCCCACCGGCCCCCACCGCGCTCGGAGGAGAGCCCGAGGACGACGAGGAGCGGACCCGACTCCGGGTAACCACCCTGAGCCCCTGGCTTCCCCCGGCGCTCAACAGCGCGGTGAAGGTGGCCCAGTTCCTCCAGCGCCACCACTTCGACCCCGACTTCATGGAGCTGTTCACGGTCCAGTACCAGAGCAAGCACCTCGCCTGGAACGAGTTCTGCTACGGCCCCGACGACCCCTCCTACAGACGATTCCGCGATCGGGTAGCAGCAGCGAAAGGACGCTGGCTCGAACATCCGGTGGCGGTGCACGGGACGGTCACGCGGACCGGCACGGCCGGCACCAAGCCCTTCGCGGTCCTGGCGACCGGGATCCCGACCGGGCAGACCGGCCGGACCACGGAGGTGGTGCTGCGCAGCGCTTTTCCGACCCTGCTGGGGGAGGAACTGCGGGTGGGAATGCAGGTGCTGGCCATCGGAGCAGGGTGGAAGATCTTCACCCCGCAAAAGCGCAGCGTCGATGAGGTCCAGCTCTGGATCAAGGAGCACTGGAACCTCGCCTACTGGACATGGGACAAGGATACCGAACAGGCCGGCACCCCGATGTGCCCGCCGCCCCTGACGCTGGACGCGCGCCGCAACAGCCGCCCGACGAGGCGTCCGAGTCGCCGACCGTCCTCCCCGGCCCGCCGACCAGCAGCACCTCCAGCCCCAAGCCCACTGCGCGCCTCCGTGCCGCAGCATGAGCACCGGACCGTTGAACCGCCAGGCCAACCCGCCCCAGCAGGGGAAGCCTCCTCGGACGACCTCGCCCGACTCACCCTCAAGGCGTACACGAAAACGGACAGCGCAAGCCCGTCGGCCACAGCCGATCAACCCCCGAGCACACCCGCCCCACCGGCTGCCGTTCCCCGCTCGGCACCCCCCATGCCGAGCGCGTTCCCAACACCGGTCGTCCCCGGACCAGTTGCTGCCCCCACCCCGCGACCACGGCCAGTAGCACCCGCTGTTCCAACGCCACCTCGGCCCGCGCTGCCACCACTGCCGAGCCCACCCGCACAGCCAGCGGTCAGGGCTTCGGCACCGCAGAGTGACCTCCAGCCGGAAGCGACGGCGACGAAGCGGATCCGGCGGCTCATTGCTCGGTGGCGACGCGATCGATAGCCGCACTGGCCAGGACCCGCAGGTGACCGGCGAACAGATCGGCTTATCCGGCACGGTGAAGCGAGCATGAGGTCGTACGAACATGTCAGGGGAACCCTGACGAGTGAAGCCGTCAAGAGAACCCGGAAGGATCCCCGCCCCGACAGCTGGACCAAGAAGAACCGGCCCAACGGCTGAACTACTCCTCGGTCGACTCTGGCGGCATCTTCCCGCCGAACCGCTGGTGCCAGCGCACAGCGCCCAGGTTCTGCCACATCATCCCGAGGTCGATCTGGGCCTCGGTGAGCCCGATCTCCTTGGTGAGCTCCTCGGGACTGATCCTTCCGCCGTGAGCCTCGATCGCGCGGCTGATCTTGCCTGCCCAGAGCTCGGCATCGATGAACGGCCGATGCTTGTACTGCCCGACGAGCTCGGCCAGGTGCTCGCGCGAGCAGCCCACGACCATGCGTTTCCCGTCAAGACGTGGGTCGACGGCGTGGACAACCGACGAGTCCGGGACTACGGCATACCACTCGGTGTTGTCGGCCACCACCGCCCCGCACAGATCGCACAGCTCAGGCAGGGCTTCGTCCTCGTCGCCGGCGTCCGGCTCACCACGGTCCGTCACACCACCTGTCTATCGCCCGATGCGGGCCGACACATCCCGACGCTCCGGGCTTTCTCAGCTTCCAGCGGGTCCGCCACAACCGTCGACCTCGATGTCGACCTCAGCAGGCTGGAGGAGGAAAGGGATCCGGCTGTTCGAACCACCTGGAGAGCTAGTGAGGACCGTCGAAGTTCCGGCGCCTTCCAGCGCTGTCCGATACCGTTGTCGGGCACCACCCGGCTAGCCGCGTACTGCCGGTCGCCGCCTCAGCTCGCGCCCACGCTGCGGGCAGCCCCGAAAGGGGGGCGGTCAAGGTCTCCAGGGGCCCGCGCAGATGATCACGGGCGTGCCCGGTACCGCCCGGCGTTGTTCTTCCTGGCCCTGATGTACGGCCGGAGGGGCGTGGGCCTGTCTGGCTGGGAGACGTCATGCCGAAGAAGCAGTCCACCGCCGCGAAGCGGGCTCGCGCCGCCGCTCGCACCTCGGGCGCCAAGTACACCGCCGCCCTCCGGCACGAGACCGGCGCTCATCCCCTTCCCCCGCACCTCGCCCTCTTCGACGCCGACGCCCTGGACGAGGGCGAGCGGATGGCCGTGGACTGCCTGCGGGCGCTCGTGGCGGAGGGTCAGCCGCTGGGCGTACGCATGGCCGAGCCGGATCCGGAGGCCGTGGAGGACCGGATGCGGGCCGAGGAGAAGGGCGTCCGCCCCCAGTGGAAGCGGTGGGTGTCGGTGGAGGCCGCCGTCGACGGCTACGTGCTGCGCGAGACCCAGTACGGGCCCGCCCGCTCCGCGCCCCGTCGGCTCGCACACCTATGGGGAGGCACCTGTGATCCGAGCACTCGGACTGCGCACCGGGACGAGACAGCCGATGGAGCCCGAGTCCCG
>NZ_JBSFET010000195.1:0-4741 GCF_053594575.1 Streptomyces sp. NPDC001880 | reverse complement strand
CCGTCGTCCTCGCGGCCCTCCAGGCTCGAGTCCTCACCCAAACCAGCGAGCCCTGCAACAAGATCAAGACGACGTGTTAATGATCTGCAAGCCCTCTAAGGACTGTCCCGTAATCCCCGGTGGACCGGTGCGCGGCGTCAGATGCGGTGCATCGCAAGGCGGAGGGGCGTCCGCATGCTGGATGTATGTGGACGTTCCGACAACGCGGCGAGGAGTGGGGTCTCACCTGCTCGAGCGCAGCCGAGAGCTTGGGGAAGTAGCTGTCGTCGCGCACCCGCCGGGGACGGGACAGCCCTTAGCGCAGGCGGAACACCGGACCCCGAGGGGTGAAGGGGAGTGGGGCGTTCTCAGGGACGAGGTAGGCGTGTTCGGCACGGACGCGGAGCACATCGCAATGGCCGTCCGTGATGATGAGTACGGGCGCCGTCGGCGGGAAGTCGCCCGCGCGCCGGAGGAGGTCGACGCCAGGCTGCAGGACGGTGCCGCCGCGACCGTGCACCCGGACCCGGCCGGCGATCTCCGTCGGCGGCAGGTAGCCCGCGTCGTACGCGGCGGCGTCGCAGAAGACCACCCGCGCGGCCGGGACATCGCGGGCCTCGGCGTACGAGGCAATGGCGCCGAGCGCCTTGCCGAGCAGGCGTGTGTTCATGGAGCCGGAGGTGTCCAGGACGACGCCGAAGGTGCAGCGGGCGACCTGCTCGGGAGGAAAATACCGCCCGGCACGGGGAATGTCGGGAGCGGATGCCTGGCGGCGGGCGGGCCTCGCGTAGCTGCGCACGGGCTCCGGCCGGGGTACGAACTCGTCGAACCAACGGGCCAGCCGGGCGTCCCAGGGCACCGGAGGGTGGGCGAGCGCCCGGATCTCCTGGACGAGCCCGGCGGGCAGCAGTCCGCGTTCTCCGCCGACGTGCAGGTCGAGGCCCTGGACCAGTCCACGCCGGTAGAACTCGTCGAGGTCGACCCAGTCGCGGGGGCGGCCGTCGAGCGGTTCGCCGAGGATGTCGCCGGTCCCCTTGCCACGCAGGGTGGCCAGGCGCCGCATGCGTCGGGTGTCGGTGACGATCCGGTCGTACACCTCCTCCGCCGACAGACCCTTCAACGCCGGGTCGTACAGCAGTCCTTCGGGCATGGCGCCTACGCGCATCTCGACAAGCCAGCCGTTCACGACGTAATCGGCGGCCACGTTGAAGAGGTACGGGTCGCGGGCCCCGCGCCGGTCACCGTGGCGCAGAGCCGCGTGCAGCATCTCGTGCGCGAGGACGAACCGCCATTCCTCGTCGTCGTGCCGGCGCAGTGGGTTCAGGTAGATCTCACCCAGTGCGGCGTCGACGGCGGCGACGGCGATGCCGTGGGTGCGGGCGAACTCGGCGTCGGCGACGAGCTTCATACCGGCCGCGATGCCACCGAGCAGCGGGTAGGAGGAGACGAACCAGCTGAGCGCCCGGTCCCAGGGCTGCCGGGGGAGCCGCTCACCGGTGAGCGTGTCGCGTCGGCCGCCCGCGACGTCCAGGGCGGCGGACATGGTGCGGGTCAGAGAGCGCGCGAAGGCGAGCTGCCAGTCGGGCGGGGTGTGCCAGGCGGACCACGGCACGAGGATCTGGTCGGACGCGTCCCCTCCCGTGCCGCAGTGTTCGTACACGGCAGGGATGCCGTGGCGGCGCCAGCGGTCGGCGAGCTGCTCCTCGTCGCCGTCGGGGTACGAGACCGGCAGGTGGTCGGGGGTGCGGCCGACGGGGAAGGTGAGCAGGAAACGGTTGACGACCGCGCAGCGGGCGGCGAGGTCGAACCGGTCGGGCTGGGGACGGGCCTCCTTGTGGGCGGGGACGTGGCCGAAGCCGAGGTGGACGATGCAGTGGGCGATGGCCCAGGCCCAGTCGGCCGGCTCGGCACGACGGTCGGGATGGACATGCAGCTTGCCGTTGGAGTCGACGGCGACCAGGTCGTGGCGCGGATTCCGGTCGCACTCAGGACTACGGCAGACATCGGCCTCCAGTGCGGCGAGGGCCGGGTTGCGCCGGACGACGGCCAGCCCGGCCAGGAACGCCTCGGTGGCCGGGTCGTTGCGCGCCACCGGCTTGCCGCGAACCTTACGGCTCATCGACGTGCCTCGACCAGTCGCGGCATGTCGCGGGCGGCCTCGACGAGGAACCAGGCGGGCAGCACGGGCTGTCCGTCCTCGTCGTCGCGGATGACGGTCTGGGCGACCTCGACGGAGATCTCGGCGAGCTGGACGAGCAGGGCCTTGGCCCGGTGGGAGGTCTGGCGCAGGGCGGGCGAGATCTGGTCCTTCCCGGCGGGGAGTTCCTTGACGAGTCGGCCTCGGAACGCGTCGGCCAGGTAATAGAGCAGGTCGCGGTCCTCGATGCGGTGGGGCCAGGATGCGTCCCCCTTGACGATGGCGTCTATGCCGTACGCGTGCCGCACGATCTTGGCGTATCCGCAGAACGAGACGGCATGCGCAGGAGTGAGGGTCCCGTGCGCGATGATCTTGAGCGTTTCCTCGTCCAGCGTCGGCCCGAAGGAATGCAGCGCGTCGGAGAGCATGTGCCAGGAGCGGGGCGTCGAGAACGGCTCCTCCGTCTTGGGCGGCTGCGACCAGAGGTGGTCGGAGCGGTCGGTGAGGTAGTCGACCACCCACGGGTGAATGCCGTTCTCGCCCGCCCATGCGAGCCAGTCGGTGGCGGAGGCACGCAGATGCACGTGGGTGAGACGGTTGACGAGCGCGGAGGCGATGGGGCGGGCCAGCGCGTTGTCGGTGGCACGGTTACCGGCACCGATGACGATGGATCCGGCGGGGAGTTCGTAGTTCCCGATCCGCCGGTCGAGGATGAGCGAGTAGAAGGCCTTCTGGACATCGGGGGTGGCCGCGTTCAGCTCGTCCAGGAACAGACAGTACGGCTCGTCGCGGGCGATGGCCTCGGGCGGACAGAAAACGGACTTGCCGTCACGGATCTGCGGTACACCGATGAGGTCCTCGGGCGCGAGCTGCGTGCCGAGCAGGCTGACACATTCGAGGCCGAGGGATGTGGCGAAGTTCCGGACGAGGGACGACTTGCCGATGCCGGGGGCGCCCCACAGGAAGACGGGGCGCACGGTGGCAAGGCCGAGCAGCAGCTCGGGGACACGGGCGGGCGTGACGGTGACGGTTGCCTGCAAGCGGGGAACTCCTGAAACGGATGACGCCGGTGTGCCCGGACTGTTTCGATGTGCGGGGACAGTGTGGACGCGTCGGACATCACGACGCAGCTCATTTATCGCACGGTGTCCGGTCCGTCTCTCTCGACGGAAACAGACGGCCGGTTGGCACGACGCGCACCGTCCCCGCGCGGGTCGCCGCCGTTCCAGCAGGGGCGACCGGGCCGGTCCTGCCGCTGCGGGCCGACCGCCCCACGGCCGCTGTCGCTTCTCGGTTCCGGCGCGGATCTTGGGGAGCGGTCGCGGAGACCACGCCCACGTGTCCAGCACTCCGCCCGCGCCGGCATCGGCACATGGATGGTGGATGGACCAGCTCGGCAAGCACGGGGGGTGTGAAGGCAAAGGTCACCATCTGGCCCCGGGCCAAGCACGGACACACCTGGAAGACTGTTGCCGAAGGTCCAAGAAAGCGAAGTCCGGCGACCAGGGCGCAAGCTCCCGCCGTGCCGAGGCCCGCAAGACATGCGGAGGACCCGGGACCGACAGCCCGGCAGCGGGCGGCAGACATGCGGCGGTCGTGCATGTGCGAGGCGAGGACGGGGGGGACGTCGTCCGAGCCCGCACCCGCTCCTCTCCCCGGAAGTTCTCAGAACCGGCTGTCGAGCCACTCATGGACGGCGAACGCGGTGGTACGGGCGTGCTCCTCCAGCATGGTGAAGTGGTCTCCCGGCACAGTGACTTCGACGTGCGGCCGACTCCAGTCCGGGGCGGGGCCGGAGCCCGGCAGTGGGTCCCGGGCTCGTACGTACAGGGTGGGACAGGCGAGTGGCGCGGGTTTCCAGTCACGGAAGAGCTCGAAGTAACCTGCCATGGCGGTGAGCCGATCGGGACTGGCGGAGGGGAACTCCGCCGCCCGGCGCAGCATGTCCGACGTCATCGCGGAGAGCGCCTGTTCCTGGTCACCGTGACCGGGGGGATAGGTGTCCACCAGGACCACGGCCACCGGGGCGGCACCCTCGGACTCCAGACGCTCGGCCACGGCGTGGGCCACCCAGCCACCGGCCGACCTCCCCAGCAGCACCAGAGGGCCTTCGGCCGCGGCTGCGCGGACGGCAGTGACCTGGGCGGTGACGAGAGCGTCCAGTGTGGCGGGCAGAATCTCTTGGGGTTCGAACCCCGGGTACCGCACCGCGGAAACCGGTCGCAGTCCTCGCAACCCGGCACCGAGGCGCGCGTACTCCTGCGGTCCGGAAAGCGCGCTGAGCGCAGGGAAGCACACCAGCCGGGGCCCCGCGCCGCCCGCCGCGAGCATGACGGGTTCATGTGTCGCACCCGGCGCCCCGGTCCGGTCGAAGACCGGGCGGAGACGTGCGGCGACGGTGAGGAGCACCATGCCGTCCCAGCTCCGGCCCCGGGCGCATGCGGTACGGAAGAGCGCGCCCAGGGAGTCCGGGGTTTCCCCGGCGTGCGGTGCTTCGGTGAACTGCCCCCGGGCGTCCGGCACAGCGCCCGCCCCCGGACCGCTTTCCGGACCGTCGTCCCGCGGCCGGCCGGGGAAGTCCGGGGAGTCGGCAGCCCCAGGCCGCGCCCGGCCGCCGGGCGCGGC
>NZ_JBSFET010000194.1:0-4757 GCF_053594575.1 Streptomyces sp. NPDC001880 | reverse complement strand
GGCGGCATCGACATGGCCCGCGGCTGCGCCGGGCTGTGCACGGTGCCGGCGGAGAAGCGGCTCGCCCGGGGAATGGTCGAGGCACAGCAGTCGGAGCTGGACGCGATGGCCGGCATGCTGGCGGCGCGAGGCGCCGGGCCCCGGTCCTGAACGTTTCCCTCCGAGCCGCGGGTGCACCCGAACGGGTGATAGCGGTCGCGTCCCCCGAACGGGCCCCTGACGATGGGTTCGCTCGGGGTAGTACAGCATGCCCATCGGCACGCAGGAGGAATTCCTCATGACCACTGCCAAGGACATCATGCACACCGGGGCCACGTGGATCCCCGCACACGAGACGCTCGACCGGGCCGCGCAGCTGATGCGCGACCACAAGGTCGGCGCGCTGCCCATCTCGGCCAGCGGCGAGAAGGACCGGATGATCGGCATCCTCACGGACCGGGACATCGTGATCGGCTGTGTGGCCATGGGTCACGATCCGTCGAAGATGACGGCGGGCGACCTCGCCCGGGGCACGCCTCGCTGGATCGACTCGGAAGCGAATGTGGAGATGGTTCTGGAGGAGATGCAGACCCATCGGATCCGCCGGCTTCCGGTGGTCGAGAACAAGAGGCTGATCGGCATGATCAGCGAAGCCGATCTGGCGCGGCACCTCACCGAGGAGCAGATCGCCGGCTGGGCGGAGAAGGTCTACGCGCGCGGCTGACCGGCTGGGCGGACGAAGGTCTACGCGCGGCTGGCCGACCGCGCCGACCATGTCCGCAGTCCTGCGCCGATGGCCCGGTGTCCCCTGACCGGGGGATGCCGGGCCATTGCGCCGCCCTCCTCCGCCGGAACCCGCGCCACTGCGGCGAGATGTCTCCGCGCGCCGGATACCCGGCAGGGGTAGGGTGCTCGGCATGACCCTGAGTGGATGTGCGACATACGGACAGTTGTTGCTGTGCGTCTCGCTGCTCATCGGGATCCTCCACCTTCTCAGGGGCGTCGCGGTCCGGGTCGCTCCCCTGCCGGGGCCGGGTCCCCGGCCGGGCGCGGTCCTGGTCGCCGCGTTGTCGGTGCTGCGCATATAGAGGGGGCGCGCCTCCCCCCCTCCCCCAGCAGACCGAAATACCGACAACACCCCGAGGTGCACTCCGTCATGCGCACTCCACCCACCCGACGCGCCGTGCTCGGCGCCGCTGTCGCCACCGCCGGTTCGGCGGTACTGGGCGCCTGTTACGACGAATCCGACACCGGCCGCGGCGGCAATAGGACCAGCGGCGCGCACGCCGGTGGCACGAACCACGGCAGCGTGAACCGCGAGGCCTCGCCCGGCGGGGAGTCCAGGGGCGGGTACGTCTCCCCCGACGGGAAGGAGGTCGCGGCGGCCGAGGCCACGCGGGGCTCCGGCCCCGTGCGGAAGGTCGACCTCGTCGCCACCCCGTCCCGGCTCGATCTGGGCGGCGGGATCGTCGTCGGCTCCTGGGCGTACGACGCCCGGCTGCCCGGCAAGGAGCTGCGGGTCACGATGGGTGACACCCTGGCCCTCAACCTTGCCAACCACCTGCCCGAAGAAACGACTCTTCACTGGCACGGGCTCAATGTGCGCAACGACATGGACGGGGTGCCCGTTCTGACCCAGGCACCCATCAAGCCCGGTGCGGAGTTCGCCTACCGGTTCAAGGTTCCGCACGCGGGGACGTACTGGTTCCACCCGCACACGGGTGTCCAGCAGGACCGCGGACTGTACGCGCCGCTGATCGTCGACGATCCCAGGGAGCCGCTCAAGTACGACAAGGAGTGGGTCGTCGTCCTGGACGACTGGGTCGACGGGGTGGACGGTTCGACGCCCGACTCGGTGCTGCACGAACTCAGCGGGGGCAGGGGCGGCATGGACCACGGCATCGGCACGCACGGAGCCCCCGCCAAGCCCGCCAAGGGCCGATCCGGACCCTCGCGGATCACGAAGGACTCCTTCAGCAAACTGCTCAAAAGCCACGGGGGCGATGTCGCCTACCCGTACTACCTGATCAACGGGCGCACCGCGAAGTCCCCCACGTCCTTCGCCGCCAGGCCCGGCGACCGGATCCGGCTGCGCATCATCAACGCGGGCGGCGACACCGCCTTCCGGGTGGCGCTCGGCGGCCACCGGATGACGATCACCCACACCGACGGCTACCCCGTCCGGCACACCACGACGGACGCCCTGCTGCTGGGCATGGGCGAGCGGTACGACGTGATGGTCACCGCCAGGGACGGGGTGTTCCCGCTGACCGCGCTCGCGGAGGGCAAGAAGGCCTCGGCGCTGGCCCTGCTCCGTACCGGCACGGGGACGGCGCCCACCGCGTCCGTACGCCCCAAGGAGCTGAACGGAAGGCTGGTGGAGGCGTACGAACTGAGGCCGGACGAGCCCGTGACGCTGTCCTCGCGCAAGCCCGACCGGACCCTCCGGTTCAGGATGACCGGCAGCATGAAGGCGTACGACTGGGCCTTCGACCACAAGCCCTACAACCCCCGCCAGCGTCATCCGGTGCGGGCGGGCGAGCGGGTCAGACTGGAGTTCTTCAACGTCACGGAGATGTGGCACCCCATCCATCTGCACGGGCACTCGTTCGGCCTGGTGGGACCGGCGGGACCGCCCCACCAGGCCACCCGGCGGGGCAGGACCCACTGGGCGCACAAGGACACCGCGATCATCCGGCCGAACAGCTCCCTGGCCGTCGAGTTCGACGCGAACAACCCGGGGCTGTGGATGCTCCACTGCCACAACATCTACCACTCGGACGTGGGCATGATGACGGTCCTCGGCTACCGCCGCTAGTGCCGCGGCAGGCAACCTTTGCCCGTCGAGGAGCGGCGTCCGGTGCGTGCTCTCGCCGTGCCGGCCGGAAGCCCTCGTACTGGACGTACTCGGGCTTTCGTCCGGTGCGGCGAGAGTGCGTGCCGGACGCCGCGACGGGGCGGACGTCGCCTGCCGGGGCACCAGGAACTGTCCTGGCGGGCCGCGGCCTTGGTGCCGCAGCCCGCCAGGACATTGCGTCAGTCAGACGATTACACTGGTGCGCGTGCCTCAACTACGTCTCGCACTGAATCAGATCGACTCGACCGTCGGTGATCTCTCCGGCAACTCCGAGGCGATCGTCCACTGGACCCGCCACTCCGCCGAACAGGGCGCCCATCTGGTGGCGTTCCCGGAGATGGTGCTGACCGGCTACCCCGTCGAGGACCTGGCCCTGCGCCCGTCCTTCGTGGAGGCCTCACGGCAGGCGCTGCGCGCGCTCGCCGCCCGGCTCGACGCGGAGGGCTTCGGGGAACTGCCGGTCGTGGTCGGCTACCTCGACCGCTCCGAGACGGCACAGCCCCGCTACGGCCAGCCCGCCGGCTCCCCGCAGAACGCCGCCGCGGTGCTGCACCGCGGGCAGGTCGCGCTGACCTTCGCCAAGCACCACCTCCCCAACTACGGCGTCTTCGACGAGTTCCGGTACTTCGTGCCGGGCGACTCGATGCCGGTCGTACGGGTGCACGGCGTGGACGTGGCGCTCGCGATCTGCGAGGACCTCTGGCAGGACGGCGGCCGGGTACCGGCCGCGCGGGCCGCCGGAGCCGGGCTGCTGCTGTCGATCAACGCCTCACCGTACGAGCGGGACAAGGACGACACCCGGCTGGAACTGGTCCGCAAGCGGGCCCAGGAGGCGGGCTGCACCACCGCGTACCTGGCGATGATCGGCGGCCAGGACGAGCTGGTCTTCGACGGCGACTCGATCGTGGTCGACCGGGACGGCGAAGTGATCGCCCGTGCCCCGCAGTTCGCCGAGGGCAGCGTCGTACTCGACCTGGAGCTGCCGGCGGCCGCCGCCGAGCCGCCGTCCGGTGTCGTCAACGACGGGCTGCGGATCGACCACGTGGTGCTCTCCGATGAGCCCCTCGCGGCGTATCCGGCGGAGCTGACCGGCGGATACGCGGAGCGGCTGGACGACGACGAGGAGCTGTACTCGGCGCTGGTCGTGGGCCTGCGGGCGTATGCCGCCAAGAACGGCTTCAGCAGTGTGCTGATCGGGCTCTCGGGCGGGATCGACTCGGCGCTGGTCGCGGCGATCGCCTGCGACGCGCTGGGCGCGCAGAACGTGTACGGCATCTCGATGCCGTCGAAGTACTCCTCGGACCACTCCAAGGGCGACGCGGCCGAGCTGGCCCGCCGTACCGGGCTGAACTTCCGCACCGTACCGATCGAGCCGATGTTCGACGCGTACATGGGCGCGCTGGGGCTGACCGGCCTCGCCGAGGAGAACCTGCAGTCCCGGCTGCGCGGCACGATGCTGATGGCCGTCTCCAACCAGGAGGGCCAGATCGTCCTCGCGCCGGGCAACAAGTCCGAGCTGGCGGTCGGCTACTCGACGCTGTACGGCGACTCGGTCGGGGCCTACGGCCCGATCAAGGACGTCTACAAGACGTCGATCTTCCGCCTCGCGAAGTGGCGCAACCGGGCCGCCGAAGAGCGCGGGCAGACCCCGCCGATCCCGGAGGCGTCCATCACCAAGCCGCCCAGCGCCGAGCTGCGCCCGGGTCAGGTCGACACGGACTCGCTGCCCGACTACGACGTACTGGACCGGATCCTGGAGCTGTACGTCGACCGGGACCAGGGGCTGGACGAGATCGTCGCGGCCGGGTTCGACGCGGCGCTGGTGGCGAGGACGCTGCGGATGGTGGACACCGCGGAGTACAAGCGGCGGCAGTACCCGCCGGGCACGAAGATCTCCCCGAAGGGCTTCGGCAAGGACCGT
>NZ_JBSFET010000193.1:0-4868 GCF_053594575.1 Streptomyces sp. NPDC001880 | reverse complement strand
CGGACCACACACGTCCTGCCCTCGGCTGAACAACGCCGCCCCGGGCCCATCAGAGATCCAGAACCTCTAATTGCTTACGAATTAGAGGTGTCGGCCCTGGGGCGGTGATGGCCCACGGGCGGTGACCTGCGGCGCAGCGAACGCTGGTCAAGGGAGTGTTGGCAACCTGTTGGACAACCCGGTGCGCAACCGGTCTGAGCGCAGCCGGACCCGTCATCACCGTCCGATGCAGCGGCCACCCGGCCCGGCCCGGCGCGGTCCTCCTGACCGTCGCCGCGGCACGTCACCCCTGGGGATGTACGCACCACTGGCCGGACTCCGAACGGGATAGAGGCCGGAATGTGCTGCGGCAGCCTGCTGGGAGCCGTGGGTAGGTGTTACTTGAGGTGTCCGAGGGCCTTGGCGCGGCCCTGTGCCCAGCCGGCGAGGAAGACACCGATGGCGAGGGCAGCGATGTAAACGCACAGGGCGCCCGGGAACGGCAATCCGCTGAGCACCCCACCGTTGTCGTGATCGATGAGCAGCCGGATCGCGCCTTGGCCGCTGAAGACCACTAAAGCCATTCCGATGATCAGCAGAACGACGAACTTCATGATGCCCCCTCAGTCATTTTTACAATGCACATGCATTGTAATAGACTGCCGATGGCGATGCAATGCGAACGCATTGGCTCGCCAGGGAGGATGCATGCCGAAGATCGTTGACCATGAGGAGCGCCGACACCGCCTTGCCGAAGCCGTCTGGACACTGACGCTCCGCGACGGACTGGAGGGTGTGACGCTTCGCAAGGTCGCGTTGGAGGCCGGGGTATCCATGGGCCAGGTGCAGCACTACTACGCCACCCGGGAGGACCTGGTCCGTGACGCGATCGACCGCGCCGTGCGGGCACTGAACGCCCGGATTGAGGCATCCATCAAGGCAACAGACTCGGCGAGTGCGGAGATGATGCTCCGTGAATGCCTGCGCGCGATGCTCGCCCGTGACCCGGAAAGCCTGCGCCTACTCCAGCTGTCAGTCGCGGTTGTCGGAAGGGCGATCTCGGATCCGGCAATGGCCGGCGTGCTGGCGCCAGGTAGCGGCGAGCTTCTGGACTTCACCGCGGGACTCATCGCCGCGGCCCGGCAGGAACGGGGCGTGCCAGCATGGGGCAACGGCCTGATCGACGCTGACATCTGTTGGAATCTGGCCACGAGCCTGGGGGTCGACGTCGCCCTGGGGCAGCGTTCTCCCGACGAAGCACTCAGGGTGCTGGACTATCACCTGGACAACCTCCTGGGCTGACCACCGTCTCGCCCAGCGCATCACGCGGCGACACCGCGTTTCGCAGGTGGTCACTCATGAAAAGCGACGCCCGGTACGGCCGCGTTGAGCATTCTCCGTTTCAAGGGACAGCACCCCTCGCCCGCGCGACCCGGGTCAGAGATAGGAGCCCGGGGCCTGCTCGGCGCCCTCCGTTGTCGGCGAAGTACGCCAGGTGAACGATGGCCGGGGCGAGTACGACCCCTGAGGTCTCGCTGCCCCTGATCGGAGACTCCGGGGCTACTGAACCGGCACTCGTCACGGTGAGAATCGACGTCGGCGCTGTCACGTTGGCTGACGGGGTGGGATGATCTTCGGGTTGGTCAGCTGGGAGGGGTTGTCCGTGGGCAGTACGCCGCCGTCGTACAAGGGGCACCGGTACCCGGTCGAGGTGATCTCCCACTGCGTGTGGCTGTACTTCCGCTTCCCGTTGTCATTCCGTGAGGTGGAGGAGCTGATGCTGCAGCGTCATTGCGTCCTACGAGACGATCCGCCGGTGGTGTCTGAAGTTCGGGCAGCCCTACGCCAACGCGCTGCGCTGCCGATGTCCCCACCCCGGCGACAAGTGGCATCTTGACGAGGTCTTCATCACGATCAACGGCGAGCAGAAGTACCTCTGGCGCGCGGTCGACCAGGACGGCAACGTGCTGGACATCCTCGTCCAGAACCGGCGCAGCAAGGCCGCGGCCAGGCGCTTCTTCCGTCGGCTCCTCAAAGGAATCGGGGCCGTGCCGAGGGTGATCGTCACGGACAGGCTCCGTTCCTGCGGGGCGGCCCACCGCGAGGTGATGCCCTCGGTCGAGCACCGCTCCCACAAAGGCCTGAACAACCGGGCCGAGAACTCCCACCAGCCAACAAGGCAGCGCGAACGCGCCATGAAAGGCTTCCGCAGCGTCAAAGGAGCCCAGAGATTCCTGTCCGCGTTCAGCGGCATCTCACCCCACTTCCGCCCCCACCGCCACCTGATGACCGCCACCCAATACCGCACCGAGATGACCATCCGCTTCACGATCTGGGACCAGATCACCGGCGCTGCCAACCTGCCCACCACGGCCTGAACACAGGCCCGGCCACGGGCCCACCACGCCCCGACGCACCATCAGACAGTCACGCACCCACAACGTGACAACGCCTTCTCCAGCCCCGAACAACGTCGTCCCCTTCCGCCCTCCGAGCCGCTGACCGCTCGACTTGCACAGCCGCCCCCGTCGCCCTGACGCAGGGGGCGGCTCTGCTGCTGTGGGAGCGCTTCAGTTGGCGGGTTTCGTCAATTACCGCGCCAAGGACGTGCCTGGGCGCCCCGCCATCAACTCGTTGACGTCGAAATTCGCAAGCCAATCGCTCACGGTCCAGGCAGGATGCCCTCTGTGAACCATGTCCTGTGCGGGCTCGCCGCCAATGTGACCCTGCCGTCCGAGCTGGTTAACCGGCTGATCGCGGCCGCGGACCCCGACATCGCTGTGGAACTCGCCGGTCGAGCGGACCTCAGCCGTGAGCAGGCGGTCTCGTTGGTCTCGCGCGTTGAGGAAAGCGCTGTGCGGCTAGCGTACGAGGGCCGGCTGACCGCCGCCGACATCGATCCTGCAGCACAGCCGCACGCCGCACTCGCCTTGCTCCACGAACGTGCCGGTAGCCCGGAGTGGGCACGCCTCCTCGCGGCAGATCCCGTCGTCGAGCACCGGGAGAAGCTGGCTGCCTGCTCCGGTCTCCCGTCTGATGTCGTGGACACACTCGCCGCGGACTCGGACGTACGGGTTGTCGCGGAGCTCGCGTTGTGGACCACACCGGAAGTGGCCGCCAGGCTTGCGGGGCATCCACACGCTGAGGTCCGCCGCGCGGTGGCGGCCAACGAGGCGACGCCGCGGGCCGTACTGGCGGCGCTGATCACAGGCGAGGGACTGCCTCCCGCGCAGCGGTGCCTGGTCTGCGACCGTGAAGAGACGCCGTTCGTACACGATCCGCAATGCCCACGCCCCGACTGCGATCTGCTGCCGGGCGCCTCCTGCGACGGCTCCCACGAGTCCACCATGCACGACATACAGGAGGCGGCACTGCGGAACCCGGCCACACCCACCGAAGCCGTCGTCGGCTTCGCCGACCATCCTTCAATGCTCTTGCGCTGGGCGCTCGCCGCCCGCCCCAACCTCACCCCGGACGTGTACAGACGGCTCGCCGCAGACCCCACTCCCGGTGTCCGAGCCGACCTCGCCGAAAATCCCGCGATCGACGACGCCCTGATCCGCGTGCTGGCCAGCGACCGTGACCATGACGTGCAGCGCAGGCTCGCACACAACCCACACGTGCCGCTCGACTTGCTCACCCACCTCGCTAGCACTACCAAGATCGGCACCACCCTGCTGCCGCGGATCGCCTCCGCATCCCCCGCCGAGGTGGAGGCACTGGCCCAGTCGCCGAAACCGGCCGCACGGATGCTCGTGGCCCAACGACGCGATCTGCCGACCGAGATCTGCAACGCGCTGGCCAATGACCCCGACGCGAAAGTGGCCAAGTCCATCGCTCCGCACCCGGGCCTGTCCGAAGCACAGTTGCGCACCATGGTCGACCGACACGG
This sequence comes from Streptomyces sp. NPDC001880, assembly GCF_053594575.1. Taxonomy (NCBI): domain Bacteria; kingdom Bacillati; phylum Actinomycetota; class Actinomycetes; order Kitasatosporales; family Streptomycetaceae; genus Streptomyces; species Streptomyces sp. NPDC001880. The sequence continues at coordinate 997 of NZ_JBSFET010000193.1, read as the reverse complement.
CGTCCAGGTCCTCGCCAAGGTGGCGGCCAACCCAGACGCGACCCCGGCGCTGCTGGAGGACCTGACCCGGAACGAACCATCGGTACAGAAAGCGTTCCGTGAGATCGCCCGGCATCGCAATGCGACGGCCTCGGCGCTGCTCGCCTGCCTGGCGGACAAACAGGCGAGGCCCATAGCCGCCGGCCACCCAGCACTCCCGCCGCCCGTCATCGTAGAGCTCCTCACCGACGCGGACTGGCAGGTAGTGGAAGCGGCAGCCGCCAACCCGTCGCTGCCGTCTGCCGTGATATCGGACCTGATGCGCCAGCTGTAACACCCTGCCTCTCGGGGCTACAAAGCACTCGCTGAGACTGAACACAAAGACTTGACAGGGAAGTTGACGGAGGTCCTGGCACGCACCGGGTACGTGGGCCTCTGCAAGATCGCCATTGGCCGCCGCGAGCGGCTGGCGGTGCTGCGGCCGAGGCACGGAGTCCTGGTGTGCCAGACCCTGCTGTGGCAGGACGAGCTGCGCGATCCCGGCGACCTGGCTCCATCGACACCGGTGACGGACCAAGAGCTTCAGCTCGCCGAAACGCTGCTGTCTGAGTCGACCGGGATTGAGATGCGGGAACTGCACGACGAATACGGTCGCGCGCTGGAGCAGCTGGTGGACGCCAAGGTCGCGGGCGGCCAAGTTGAGACGCTGCCGGTACCCCAGCCGGCCGCCGACCTGCTTGCGGCCTTGGAAGAGAGCGTGCGAGCCGCGCGCACCTCCCGATCAGGTGAGGCTGACTAGCCAGTCGGCGGGCAGCGCATACGCGCCCTCCACCCAGACCGTCCGCGCGAGGCAGGAACGCCCGTCTGCGCGCTCATGAACTCAAGTCGCCCGGCCGGAAGGAAGGGCCGGTCTGCGACTGCACCGGGCCTGGTAGATCAGCCGGTCCTGTTCGAGCTTGATGACCTGCTCGTAGGACCGGAGTTCCCAGAGCTTCATCCGGCGCCACAGCTTGAACGT
>NZ_JBSFET010000192.1:0-5017 GCF_053594575.1 Streptomyces sp. NPDC001880 | reverse complement strand
TCGCGCACCGCGTCGGCTAGCGCCGTGAGCGCGTCGGCCTCCAACATTTTGTCGTCCTTGGCGCCGCCGTGAGCGGTCTCGTGAGCGGGGGTGCTTTCCGGCCGGGCTTAGCCGTGTTCGGGATGTTCGCAGAGACGGTGACCGCGGACATCCCGCTCTCGTTTGCCGATCGGCGCCGTGGTGTTCGCCATGTCGCTGGGTGGTCGGCTTGGAGGGCATATGGCACGCAAGTTGTTGCTCGGTCAGTTGCGGGTGCAGGAGATCAACCACCGCGACGGCCGGGTCTCGTACACGATCGTCCGGTCGGGCGGGGCCGTAGCGAACCGGCGGACCGGTTCCTGGTGAAGTTCGAGGGGCTGGGGACGGACCGTACGTACGCTTACCTGCTCGTGGACCATCTGCGTTGGCTGGAGAGCGAGGGGCTCACCTTCGACCAGGTGGTCTTCCAGGATCTGGAGCGCTACATGGGAGCGGTCGGTGCCAAGGTGCCGATTCCGTTCGGCTCCCCGTGGTGGGTCGGCAAGAAGCCCTACGGCAACAGCGCGCTAGCGGGCGCGAGTTCGTGCCTCAAGGGCTTCTACCTGCACCAGGCGGGTCTCGGCTTCAACCAGGCCCTGGCCAAGGAACTCGATCTGCGGCGCCTTCCGACGAAGGCCGACCGTTCGCGTTCCCTCCTCGGGCATGTGACCCGCAGCATGTCGGCGAATCCGCTCGCGCCGACGCGGACTCGGCGCCGGCACCCGAAGATGCTGCCCGACGGTGCCCGCGGGGAACTGCACCAGGTCGTTTCCTCGCTCCGGGACCACCTGGTTCTCGACTGGTTGGGAGACGGCGGCTTTCGCATCGGCGAGCTCTGCGGGCTGCATCTGAGCGATCTGCATCTGCGAGACAACGCCCAGTGCGGAGAATGCCGCAGCCCACACGCCCATATCTGCCACCGGGACGGGTTGACCAATCGAGCACGGGCGAAGACCAAGTGGGACTGGGAACTCCAGGACGGCGTCATTTGCGGCGGACGCATCAAGCGCGTGAGCCCCACGATGATCCATTCGTACTTCGACTACGTCATGGACGAGTACCCTCGCGACGCCTCACACGGCCTGTTGCTGATCCAGCTGCACGGGAAGGGTCGCGGGCTGCCCTGGGCTGCGGAAGGCGCCCGCAAGATGGTCTCCCGGGCTGGTCTCCGTGCCGGTCTGGGCAGGATTCGCCCCCATATGTTCCGTCATTCTCTCGCGAGTGCCGTCTTGGACGCCTCGAACGGCAACCTCGTGGTTGCCAGGGACGCTGGCGGCTGGGCCTCGGTCGAGACCGTCGACGAGATCTACGCCCACGTCGACATCCACGACCCCGTCTTCGACGCGGCCCTGCGCACGGTCTGGGGCGAGGCATGAGTACACCTGTCCTGCTTCCTGTCGTCCAGTCGCCGGACCGGCGCCAGTACCGAGACCGGCTGGAGATTCTCACCGCACTGCTTGCCGGTCCCACGGTCGACCCGCTCTACTCCGAAGATCTCGTGAAGTTCCCCGAGGACCACCCGGTCTACGGGTGGAAGTGCTGTGTGGTCGACTGCCAGGGCCCTGCCGTGGGCGGCGGCCAAAAGGACATGTGCTGCGCGCATCTCACGGAGTTCCGGCGGCGGGTGAAGACAGAGCCGGACCTGACCCGCTACCACTTCCAGCAGACCGCGCCTGCGCGCAATCCGATGGGTAACGTGGATCCGCCGGACTGCCGGATCTGCCTGGAGCGTCCCTCCTATATGTCGACCATCGACCTCTGCAGTCGGCACTACCGGCGGTGGCTGCGGGCCCGGGACAGTGTCGGCGAGGCCGCGGACTTCGAGCTGTGGTGCTCGCGGGAGAAGCCACTGCGGTCCTTCGGGGACTGCCTCGTCTCCGTCTGCCACCTGCGGGCGGCCACACCGCTGGGCCTCTGCGAGACCCACGAGAAGCGCTACAGAACCGCTGGCCGACCGGGTCTGGCCCGAGTGGCCATCCCACGGTGAATGCCGCTTTTCGACCTGCACGGTGGGACGGTCCCTATTGCCTATGACAACGAGTCCGCATCCCGGGCCTGGTGCTCGACCGAGATCGTGCGCTACCGGGCGGGGCAGGTCAGCCTGCGTGGCCTGCCGCCGCTGCTGAGGGCCGAGATTCAGTGGGGTCTGTTCGCCCGCAGTCAGCGCCGCGATCACACCTTCTGGTCGCTCCAGTGGGTGCAGACCTTGGTCAACCAGTGCCGTCGGCGCGGGTGGATGACGCTGTTCGACATCGGCAAGGACGACTGCAGTACTGCGGCCTGCGGGTACCAGTGCGGTGGATGCGGCGGTTTTGCTGGCGGAGATGGTGGCGCCGGAGCGGATGCATCCGGGCTGGGATGCCGCGCTGGCTCTGCAGCGGTCGGTGGTCCCCTATGAGCGGCTGCTCACCCTGGACGAGCGGTTGGAGGGCGCTGCGGCCAGACCTGTCATCGTTCCGGACACGGTGGTCGTGGACCAGGGCAAGGTGTTCGTGTCCTCCTCGTTCCTGGCGGCGTGCGGGAGTTTGGGGGTGTCGTTGCAGCCCGTGCCGCCGGCGAACGGGCCGGCGAAGGGACAGGTGGAGCGCACGTTCAAGTCGGTCAATCAGCAGTTCAGCCAGTACGTGGCCGGCTACACCGGATCGAATACCGCCGAGCGTGGGCGGCGGGTAGAGGACGAGGCCTGCTGGACGCTGCCGCAGTTGCAGGAGTTGTTCGACGAGTGGCTGGTGGCGGGGTGGCATCCGCGTAAGCATGAGGCGCTGCGCCACCCCTTGCTGCCGTATCTGGAGCTGTCGCCCATCGAGATGTGGGCTGCGCTGATCGGCGTCACCGGTTACGTGCCGGTGACGCTGACGCCGCAGGACCATGTCGAGCTGCTGCCGGCGAGGTGGCAGGTCATCAACGACTACGGGATCCGGTTCGGATACCGCACGTACGACAGCGAGGCGCTCAACGGGCACCGGCGCCGCAGGTCCGGCTGTTCTGCCCGGGGTGACCGCTGGGAGGTTCATTACAACCCCTACGCGCCGGAACGGATCTGGGTGCGGCTCCCGGACGGGTTCGTGCAAGTGCCGTGGATTCATGCCACTGAGGTGAGTCTGCCGTTCACCGATTACACCTGGCGGCATGTCTGCAGGACGGTGGCCCGTACCTCGGATCGCGACGGGCACGAACTCGCCCTGGCCCGTGCGCTGGACAAGCTCCTTCGGCGTGCGGGTGCGGGCCAGGGCACCCGCCGCGAGCGCACTGTGGCTGCGCGTGCCCTGGCCGCGGCCTCTGTCGCTCCTGTCGACCGGGCCAGCACTGCCGTGGAGCAGACTTCGGCTGCGGTGTCGGACGACGGTGGTGAGGTGTGGTGGCCGGACGGCGACGGGCCAGAGGATGTGCCAAGAAGTCTGGACGGCTTCGACGAAGCCGAACAGGAGGGCGACGACATGCCCTCCGGTGCCTTCCAGGCCCGTGGTTCCCGCCTGCTCAACCCCTATGCGGAGGCCGGTCAGTGGCTGTAGAGGACAAGGTGACGGGCGGCGGGGGCTTCGCTCCGGTCAGCACCTGGGCGGGCTGGCAGCAGTACGTGGACAGCGCCCCGGTGACCCCAAAGGTCGATGACTCCTGCTGGGACCGGGAGCAGCGGCTGGACTATCACTCGCAGTTCGTGGTGGTTTCCACGCCCGCCATGCCCGTGAGGGGCACCTTCGGGTGTCTCGGAAGCACGTCGAGCACCTGGAGGCGGAGGCCGGTGCGGCGGGCCGTCAGAACGGGGCTGACGGGTCGTGGTGAGGCTCGGTACGTGGATCGACAACGCTCGGCGGCGGGGCGACAAGCCGATGGGAGGGCTTTGAGCGTTGTGGTGAGCGGAGTCTCTGGTCGAGTGGGGGCTACGCCAGGCGCGAGCGGAAGTGGCGCAGCGCCGCCTCGGCCGCGTTGGCGCCGCACATGCCGTGCGCGCCCGGTCCTGGCGGTGTGGCGGCCGAGCAGATGTACATGCCGGGGATACCGGTGTCATAGGGGGAGAGTGTGGGCTGCGGGCCGAAGACGAGCTGGCGTATGTCCTTGGCGCCGGTGATGATGTCGCCGCCCACGTAGTTGGGGTTGTAGGCGTGCATGTCCATGGTGGATTGCGATACGTGTCCGACGATGCGTTCCCGGAATCCGGGGGCGAACCGCTCGATCTGGCTGATCACCGCCTGGGTCGCGTCGCCGGTGTAGCCGTGGGGCACGTGCGCGTAGCTGTAGAGGGGGTGGATGTCGCCGACGGAGCGCTGGGGGTCGGCGAGGTACTGCTGGCCGATGAGGACGAATGGGCGCTCGGGCATGCGGCCGGCGTGGATGTCCCGTTCGGTGGCGGCGATTTCGGCGTATGGGCCGCCGAGATGGAGCGTGCCGGCTCGGTGGGCGTCCGGGTTCGTCCACGGGACGCCGCCGTCGACCGCGAAGTCGACCTTGAAGGCTCCCGGGGCGTGCCGGAAGGACCGGTATGCGCGGGTGACACGAGACGGCAGCCGGTCGCCGATGATGTCGGCGACGGCCCGCGGAGCGAGGTCGAACATTGTGATGTCCGCAGGTGGCAGGTCGCGTGCGTGGTGCACCTCGATGCCGGTCTCGATCTTGCCACCGTGTTCGGCGAGGACTGCGGCCAGCGCCGCCGAGATCGACCGCGATCCGCCGGCGGCGACGGGCCAGCCGTGTCGATGCCCGGCGGCGATGATGCCCAGGGCGATGGCGGAGGAGAGCGGGTAGTGCAGCGGCCGGAACGCGTGCGCGGCCACCCCGCCGAACAACGCTCGGCCCCGCTCGGTGGCAAACAGCCGCGCGATGGCCGAGCCCGGCAGCAGCGTCGGCAGGCCGAACCGGGCAAGGGCAAGCGGGTGCCTGGGCAGGCGCAACAGCGGCCCCATGATGTCCTCGGCCAGCATGTCGAAGCGGGCCGCCGGCCCATGCGCCGGCCCGCACTGCGGGAAGCGGTGCGGCCCGAGCGGGTGCCGCTGTCCTCGGC
>NZ_JBSFET010000191.1:0-5038 GCF_053594575.1 Streptomyces sp. NPDC001880 | reverse complement strand
GGTGACCTGGTCCGCTGGAACCACGAGGGCTCGGTCGAGTATCTCGGCCGTGCCGACCAGCAGGTCAAGCTCCGCGGCTTCCGCATCGAACTCGGTGAGATCGAGAGCGCGTTGACCGCTCAGGAGGCGGTCGGTCAGGCGACGGTCGTGGTGCGGGAGGACCGGCCCGGCGACAAGCGCCTCGCCGCGTATCTCGTCGCCGCCGACGGCGCCCGGATCGACACCGAGGCGGTGCGCCGCGAGATCGCGGGGGCACTCCCGGAGTACATGGTCCCGTCCGCCTTCGTCGTCCTCGACGAGATCCCCCTCACCGTCAACGGCAAGGTCGACCGACGCGCCCTGCCCGCCCCACAGCTCAGCAACGAAACCACCGGGCGCCCGCCCCGAGGGCCGGGTGAGGAGGTCCTGTGCGGTCTCTTCGCGGAGGTCCTCGGACTGCCGTCGGTCACCATCGACGACCACTTCTTCCACCTGGGCGGGCACTCCCTGCTCGCCACCCGCCTCATCAGCCGCATCCGGCAGACCTTCGGCGTCCAGATCACCGTCCGGGACCTCTTCCAGGGCCCGACGGTGGCCTCGCTGGCCGAGTACGTGGAAGCGGGCGGGGACGCCGTGCGCCGGCCCGCACTGCGGGAAGCGGTGCGGCCCGAGCGGGTGCCGCTGTCCTCGGCCCAGCAGCGGCTGTGGTTCCTGCACCATCTGGAGGGGCCCTCGGCGACGTACAACATTCCGCTGGCCCTGCGCCTCACCGGCGCACTCGACCAGCAGGCACTCCAGCTCGCGCTCACCGACCTGGTGGTGCGGCACGAGTCTCTGCGCACCCTCTTCGGGATGGCGAACGACACCGCCTACCAGTGGCAGCTGCCGGCGGCCGAGGTCCGGGTGGAGCTGCCCGTCGTCGCGGCGACCGAGGCCACACTGGAGGCGGAGCTCGGCGCGTACGCCGCCCGCAGCTTCGACCTGGAGGCCGAACTGCCGGTCCGCGCCACCCTGTTCGCACTCGGCGACCAGGAGCACGTACTGCTGGTGGTGATGCACCACATCGCCTCCGACGGCTGGTCCACCACACCGCTGCTGCGTGACCTGACGGCCGCCTACACGGCACGCACCGAAGGCACCGCCCCCGCGTGGGAGCCGCTGCCGGTCCAGTACGCCGACTACACCCTCTGGCAGCAGGAACTGCTCGCGGTGGACGGGGAGCGGCAGGCGGAGTTCTGGCGCCACACACTGGACGGGCTGCCCGACGAGGCCACCCTGCCGGCCGACCGTCCGCGCCCGGCGGTCGCCACCTACCGCGGCTCCACCCACAGCGTCCACGTTCCCGCGGAGCTGCACGACGCGCTGACCCGACTGGCCCGGGAGACCGGCAGCACGATGTTCATGGTGGCCCAGGCCGCCGTCGCCACCGCACTGTCCCGCTCCGGCGCGGGGGACGACATCCCGATCGGTGCCCCGATCGCGGGCCGATCGGAACAGTCCCTGGACGACCTGGTCGGCTTCTTCGTCAACACCCTGGTGCTGCGCACGGACCTGACCGGCGACCCGAGCTTCCGTGACCTGCTCTCCCGGGTCCGCGAGGCCGATCTCGCGGCGTGGGCCCACCAGGACCTGCCCTTCGACCGTCTGGTGGAGACCCTCAACCCCGAGCGCTCCACCGCCCGGCACCCCCTCTTCCAGGTGGTGCTCACCCTCCAGGAAGCGCTCACCCCGACCCTCGAACTGCCGGGAATCAACGCCGAGTCGGGCTTCACGGCCCTGGAGATCTCCAAGTTCGACCTGACCTTCTCCTTCCATGAACACCGCACGGCTGACGGCCGCCCCGGTGGACTGGACATCAGGGTCGAGTACGCCACCGACCTCTACGACGCCGGCACCGTCGAGGCGGTCGCCGACCGGCTGGTCCGGCTGCTCGGCGACGCTGTCGCACACCCGGAAATCCCGGTCGGGGAGCTGGAGTTCATCGGATCCGACGAGGGCCGCCGGCTCCTGAAGGAATGGAACGGCGCGGTCACCGGCTCCTCCGGCGCGGGCCTCGCGGAGCTGTTCGCCGCACAGGCCGCCCGTACCCCGGACGCGATCGCCCTGGTCGACGGCGACCGCGAGCTGACCTACGCGGAACTGGACGCGGACACCAACCGGCTGGCCCACCACCTCGTGGGCCTCGGCGTCCGGTCGGAGAGCGTCGTCGCCGTCCTGATGGAGCGGTCGGCGGACCTCCTCACCGGGCTCCTCGCGGTGGTCAAGGCCGGCGGCGTCTACGCTCCGCTCAACACTGCGGATCCCGACACCCGGCTGCTCCACATCCTCACGGAGACCGCGGCATCGGTCCTGCTCACCGACCGGGCGCTGGCCGATCACCCGATTGTGGCCCGAACCGCCGCCGAGACCGTCGTGCTCGACCGAACCGCCGACTGCGCCCACCTTCCCGCCACACCACCGGCACCCGGCGCCCACCCCGACCAGTGGCTGTACGTGATGTTCACCTCGGGTTCGACAGGGCTCCCGAAGGGTGTCGCGGTCACGCATCGCAATGTCGCGGACCTGGCCGCGCAGACCATGTACGCGAACGGCAACCACACCCGGGTGCTCTTCCACTCGCCGCACACCTTCGACGCCTCCACCCACGAGATCTGGGTGCCGTGGCTGAACGGGGGAGCGGTCGTGGTGGCACCTCCGGGCTATCTCGACCCCGGGACCCTGGGCGGGCTGCTGACCGAGCGGGGGATCACCTCGCTGTGGATGACGGCGGGTCTGTTCCGGGTGATGGCGGAGGAGGTGCCGGAGGCCTTCGCCGGGGTGCGTGAGGTGTGGGCGGGAGGTGACGTCGTCCCGCCGGAGGCGGTGCGCCGCGTCATGGACCGCTGCCCGGACGTCACGGTGGTGAACGGTTACGGTCCGACGGAGACGACGACCTTCGCGTCCACCCACCGCATTCACCGTCCGCTGGACTACGCGGGCGCCATCCCGATCGGTGAGCCCCTGGACAACCACCGGCTGTACGTTCTGGACGACGGGCTGCGGCTGGTCCCGCCGGGCACCCCGGGCGAGCTGTACATCGCCGGCGCCGGTCTCGCCCGTGGCTACCTCGGCCGACCGGGCATGACGGCGGAGCGTTTCGTCGCGGACCCGTACGGTCCTCCCGGTACGCGGATGTACCGCACGGGTGACCTGGTCCGCTGGAACCACGAGGGCTCGGTCGTGTACCTCGGCCGCGCCGACCAGCAGGTCAAGATCCGCGGCTTCCGCATCGAACTCGGCGAGATCGAAAGCGCGTTGGCCGACCACGACAGCGTGGGGCAGGCGACCGTCGTGGTGCGGGAGGACCGGCCCGGCGACAAGCGCCTGGTCGCCTACCTCGTCGCCGGCGATGCCGCCCCGATCGACGTGGCCGAGCTGCGCGGTCATGTCTCGGACGTGCTGCCCGAGTACATGGTCCCGTCCGCCTTCGTCGTCCTCGACGAGATCCCCCTCACCACCAACGGCAAGGTCGACCGGCGTGCCCTGCCCGCACCCCAGGTCTCCCACGCCACCAACGGGCGTGCCCCGCGCACACCGCAGGAAGAGGTGCTCTGCGGTCTCTTCGCGGCCGTGCTCGGACTGCCCTCGGTCACCATCGACGACCACTTCTTCCACCGGGGCGGCCACTCGGTTCTGGGCACCCGCCTGATCAGCCGCATCCGGCGCGCGTTCGGGGTGCAGCTCGGGGTGAAGGACCTGTTCCGCAACCCGACGGTGCTCGCCCTCTCGGAGTGCGTCACCGCGAGCAGCGGCGAACTGCCCCGGCCTGCGCTGAAACCCGAGGAGCGACCGGACATCATCCCGCTCTCGTCCGCGCAGCAGCGGCTGTGGTTCCTCGACCAGATGGAAGGCCCGTCCGCCACCTACAACATTCCGCTCGCCCTGCGCCTCAAGGGCGCACTCGACCACCAGGCACTCCAACTCGCCCTCACCGACGTCACCACACGCCACGAAGGCCTGCGCACCGTCTTCCCCACCCACGAGGGAACCCCCCACCAACGCATCCTCCCTCCGACCGGCATCGACCTCCCCCTGATCACCACCACCGAGGAGGAACTCACCGCACGACTTGCCCACCTCTCCTCGGCCACCTTCGACCTGGCCGTCCAGCCGCCGATCCGCACACATCTGCTCTCGGTCGGCGAGCAGGAACACATCCTGCTCGTGGTCGTGCACCACATCGCCTCCGACGGCTGGTCCAACGGGCCGCTCTTCCGTGACCTGGCCGCCGCCTACGAGGCCCGCACCGGGGGCACCGCCCCCGCCTGGGAGCCGCTGCCCGTCCAGTACGCCGACTACTCCCTCTGGCAGCAGCGACTCCTGGGGAGTGACGAGGAACGCCAACTCGACTACTGGTGCGCAGCGTTGGCTGACCTTCCGGAGGAGGTCACACTCCCGGCCGACCGGCCCAGGCCGGCCACCGCGTCCAACCGGGGCACCACGCACACCGTGCACTGTTCGGCCGACCTGCACGACTCGCTCACCTCGCTGGCCCAGGAAACCGGCAGCACCCTGTTCATGGTGGCCCAGGCAGCGGTCTCGACCCTGCTGTCCCGTTCCGGAGCCGGCCACGACATCCCGCTCGGTTCACCCGTGGCAGGGCGCACCGACCCGGCCCTCGACGACCTCGTCGGCTTCTTCGTCAACACGCTCGTCCTGCGTACCGACACCAGCGGTGATCCGAGCTTCCGTGAGCTGCTGAACCGGGTCCGGGAGACCGACCTCGCCGCCTGGAGTCACCAGGACCTGCCCTTCGACCGCCTGGTCGAAGCCCTCAACCCCGAGCGCACCACCGCCCGGCACCCCCTCTTCCAGGTCATGCTCACCGTCGGCGACATGTCCGCCGAAGCCCCCGAACTCCCGGGGCTGGAAGCGGAGTACGAGTTCTCGAAGGTGGAGATTGCCAAGTTCGACCTCACCTTCGGCTTCGCCGAGTGTCGTTCGGTGGATGGTCGGCCGGGTGGTCTGGACATCACGATCGAGTACGCGACGGATCTGTATGACGCGCGTTCGGTGGAGT